>NZ_JBVVQE010000078.1:0-30441 GCF_055811435.1 Mesorhizobium sp. WSM4837 | reverse complement strand
GCCTCGATCGCTCCGTCCCGGATCGTCGGTGCCAGATCGCTCCAGATCTCGCCGGCCGTGAGATCAACAATCTCCATCCCGGCATCGGCGGCAGCCTTCGCCGCGGCGCGGGCGGCCGCGGTCCCCGACGATTTAAACAAGTTTGTCCGTTGCGCCAACATGCGCGTCTCCATCCATTCTTTTCGAAGGAACCTCTCGCTGCGGTCCTTGGCCGTCCACTGCCCGCGGAAGGTATTTCTCTTTTGCCGCTGAGAGCTCGCCGTAGTTCATCAGTTCGAACAGCTCGTCGAGCGTCGCGACTTCACCTTCGACACCGGCAATGCTCTCCTCCTGGATGATGCGGTCGCACACCTGACGCATCGCCGAAATCGCGGCGCGCAGGTTGTGGTTGGCCCAGATGACCGTGGAAATACCGGCCGCGCGATAATCAGCAACGGGCGTACGGTGGTATTTTGTCGGTACGATCACGACGGGCAGTCGGTTCTGCCAGGCTCGCGTGAAGGTGAAGATCTCCTCCGCATCGGACTTGCAGGAGTGAATCAGGATCGCATCGGCGCCAGCGTCCGCATAGGCGTGCGCTCGTGCAAGCGCCTCCTGCTGACCGTATCCGGCGATCAGCGCCTCGATACGAGCGACGAGAACGAACTCCGGATCCGGAACCTGGTCCTTGACAGCCTTCAGGCGACCGCAGAACTCGCCGATCTCCGCCAGCGGATGGCGGTCGCCGACGAAGGAGTTCATCTTCGGGAACGCCTTGTCTTCAAGGCAAACGCCGCTCGCGCCGTGCTGCCGCAGCTTGCGAGCGACCAGACGGGCATTGTTGAAATTGCCGAATCCGCTGTCTCCGTCGACGAGGATTGGAATTTCCGCTGCGTCCGCCATCCGTTCAACGACGTCGACCACCTGGGTCCAAGAGGCCTCGTTCGCATCGCGGTAGCCGAGGCTGGAGGAGATCGAGAGGCCGGACGCCCAAAGCGCCTTGAAACCGGACCGCTGCGCGATCGCCGCGGAGAGCGCGTCATGGGCTTCCATAAGGAATGACGGTCCGTCACCAGTGCAAATGAGGTCATGAAGCGTAGATTCGCTTGTTTTGCCGCCCGGGTTCCGCAGGTCACGTCCTTTTTGCGATAGTGAACACACCCGACGCAGATGTGGCATGCTGCTTTCCTCCCTTCGTTCCACCGATCGCGATATCACCACGACGTCACATCGGTCGGCAGCTCTGCCGCCATCTAGAAGGAAGCATCAAAAGTCGTGCCAACTGAGCAGGAAAGCCTCAGAAAAAGTGTTCTCGATACTATTCAATAACTTGAATGATGGTGAGAGCAGGAGCCAAGCCGAACAACCTGTGTCGCTCACTCGACAACCCGGCAGTAGTGTCGGTTGCCCACCGCCTTCCCAGTTCCCAGGCCCTGATGCCTGCCTTTTTTGCTGCCGGCTCGTTTCCTCGGCGGCATCCAGAATGGCCCGGGTCCGGCGCGGCACCGCTTGGCCAAGGGCTGGCACTTCAGGGGCTGCGCATCTCGGCGACCTCGCGCATTTCCGACAGATCGAATGACGGAGCGTCTTTCGACCTCCTAGCCCTCGCATGGAAAATATTGATCTTTTTTCGGTCCCTGTTACTCAGTTTGTTACACAGCAACACAAGCTCCGTTTCCAAGTAATCTATTCAGAGCAACGCTCCTATCGGCGGTCCCAGTAGCCGGCGCAATCGCGCCGATAACCTCGACAATTGGGGCATGTAAGGGTATTCCGTTGAGCCCGAAATCGCTGTCATAGTTCACGCGCACATGCTCAAAATCCCGCAGACGGATCTCCTTGAAAAAGGCTCTACTGCTTCGCGCGAGCGCCTCGAGCTACCAGCCCAACTCTCTAGACCGCGTTGATGCCCCGAAAAGAGCAGAGGGAAGCGGGTAGATGGCCGCTTTACGCAGCATTCTGGCGCCAACGCTGATATCCAATATCCGAAAAACGTCCGTTTTGTTCATCATTGCCCGAAGCGGTGAACCATTTTCCTTGCCTTACCGGCAGGCATCATCTTTAAGCACTTGACCTTCAGACGGGCTCCCGTCAACTTCCTGATCGGGGTGGGAATCTTGGCAAGTTCCGCAGTATCTTCAGTATCGGATGCGTCGCGTCCGCAACTTTTCGGTCAACTTGGCCCAGACATCTTCACGGTGTTTTCTGGCGGGAACCGGCTGCTATATGAGCGTGCGATCCTCGCCGTCTACGACGACTTCTACCGGTCCGACCTCCTGTTCCCGACGGAGGCAGAGGTAGTCGGCGTGATCTACAACTGCATCACGAGGGAGCCTAGCCTCTGGGCCGAGGACGAAGCCGCCGTCGATCTCGACCGCCTCGTGACGCGGACCGGTCGGCGGGTCAGGCGTCGACGCGTCCTAGGCGTGGACAATCAAGCCACCGGGACCGCGATCAGCCAGTCCCGGCACATCTACAACCGGATGCTGCAGACGGGATGGCTGGACGAGGCGAGCTATGGCCTCAAGACAACCGTAGAGATGCCGTCCGGAGCGATGCGTCTCGCCGAATTCCTGTGCTCCTTGAAGGAGGGCGGCGCCGAGCAACTCGGCGGCCTTGTGGTGGAGGTGAGGAATGCGATCCGTGCGGTGCGGGAGAAACCGGCGGAGAACGCTCTCGGCCTCAACAAGGCCGCCCATGACTCGGCACGTTTCGGACGCTACATGAGAAGCGTGCTCGCGGCCCTGCGGGAGGTTGATCGGCAGGTGCTCTCCTCGGACACGCTTGCCGAGCGGCTGCGACACTACTTCGAGGACTTCGTCGAGCGGGTGCTCCTGCGAGATTACACGTCCATCTCGACCACGGCGCATCCCTATCGGCATCGGCGGACCATTCTCGCCTCGCTCGACGAGTTGGAGGATTCCGAGATTGACTTGGCCGCCGTAGCCGACGCGTATCTAGAATCCCGGCTCGTTCCCGATGGGCAAGCGGCGCGCGACCTCGTGCAGGAGGACCTGTTCCGGATTCGCCGCGTGTTCGAACGGATCGAGGAATCCTTCGAGGCGATCCAGCAGCACCGGTCCAGGCTCGAGACGCGGCTGCGTAACGTGGTCAGGTACGCAGGGCGCCGGACCAACTTCCTCCAACGCAGCGAGCATGTGATCCAGGGGCTCGACGATGCTCTCTCGCGGGGCATGGACGATCTTGCGGTACGAGGATTGATTGAGCCCCGGATGACCGTGGTTGCGCCCGAGCTCCTCGCGAAGCCGCGCGGCTCGCGGCCGGAGATCGCCGACGCCGACCTTGCCCTTCCGCCGCCAGATCCGATACGCGAATTCAGGCGTCAGCTCGAGCGGGAATACTTGGATCGCCTGACCATCTCGCCGGCAAAGGTTAGCCGTTTCCTCGAAAGACGGGTACGGCCCTTTAGCGAGACCACGGCGGCTTATTTGAGAATCGAGACCGTCGATGATTTCCTGGCCTTCGAAGCCATCCGAGTGATGGTCGCCGGCGGCCTCGGTGCCGACGCCGACTCGCGGCTCGCGAAGACGCTTAAGGACCGGTTCGAGTTCGTGGTGTCCGACGACGCAGTGTCAAACGAGTGGCTGGACTGCGGCGGCTTTCATGTGAAGCGCCTCGACGACAGCATCACTCTCGAGGTCGGGCATGCTGCTTGAGTTCAACGCCCTCGAAAACTCGAACCCGCGCGGTTTCCTAAAGGTCACGCAACTCATCGCACATCTGATGCGAAACCAGTTCGTCCACGTGGAAGACCGTGGGGCCGCGACGCTGCTGGAAACGCTGCACCGGTCGGAACTCGCAAAGCTTGTCGAGGCTTACTTTGATGTTGGCGGCTACCGTCTCGTCCACCGGGAGACCGAGGGCTGGGCGGGGATCTTGCCCGATCCGGAGCGCACGGCGCTGCCGCGGCTGCGCATTGATGAGACGATCGCGTTACTCATCATGCGACGGCTCTGGGAAGAGGCACTCCAACTCGGCGAAATCTACACCAACGGAACCACCCGCACGACACTCAACGAGGCGTATGCGGCCTATCAGGGGATAGTCGCCGGCAGCCGGCGCGCGGCGCTTGCGCCAAACGAGTTCCGCGACGTGCTCCGGATGCTCGAACGCAAGGCGATCGTTCGCCTCGGTGAGTTCGACGCGGACGCGCAGAATATGGATCTCGACATTCGCGCGCTCGTCACTAGCGTCGCCGGCGACGACTTCGTCGCGTCGCTCGAGCAGATCTTGTCGCGTCCAGTCGCCACCACGCCCGACGCAGACGATCAGGTCGTGGGAGGCGAGGCATGATGGAACTGCGGCGCATCGTCCTAGTGAACTGGCACATGATGGTACGGGCCGACCTCGATCTGGCCGGCGATGCGGCCATCCTCGGCCAGAACCGATCCGGCAAGTCCACAATAATCGATCTGATACAGGCGATCATGGCCGGCGGTTCGTCGCGTCTGTACCGGTTCAACCGGTCCGCTGGCGAGAGCAGCGGCCGTTCGGACCGCACGCTCGGGGGCTACTGTCTCGGGCAACTCAACCAGGACATTTTCCTCAGGAACCAGGCTAGAAGCCACATCGCGCTTGTCTTCGAGGACACGGAAAGGCGGCGGATGCCTGTGAGTCTCGGGCTGTCCATTGAGGCCGCCCGCGGACAACAGACAGAGGTACTGGGACGGTTCGTCGCCGAGGGTATTAGCGTCGACACCTCGATGCTGCTGGATATCAGCGAAGACGCGTCCCGGCCGACCGTGTGGCCTGTCGTCCGCCGTCGGCTCGACCAGGCCTGCAGTGAAATGGGCGGTCAGCTTCTCACGCCGGACGACGCCAAGACGTTCATTCGCGAGTACATGCGCGCGCTGTTCACAGGGCGCCGCGCGTCGGATCCCGAGCGGTTTGTCCGCACTTTCGTGGCCGCGCTTTCCTTCACGGACATCTCGTCTGTCGAGCAGTTCGTGCACCGCTACCTGCTCGAGCCCAAGCCGATCGACATCGCCGAGCTACGCGATTCTATCCGCCGCTACCGCGAGATCCAGAAGACCATTGCCGACCTCAATCGAAGATTGGAGGCGCTTCGCGCAATCCGCGCCCAGATAGAGGAATTCGACCGGCTTCTCGCCGAGGAACTTACCTGCCGCGCGATTGGGAGGACCGCCCTGCTGGTCGAAGGATTCGCCAGGCTGTTGACGAATATCGGTGAAAAAAGGTCGAAGGCGCACGAGATTCACGTGGTCATGGAGGATTTTGCGCGGATAGAGGAAGAAATGGAACATCAGACCGAGGCGCTCGCATCCGTCCAGCGACAGCTCGCTGCGACCGGCGCGCAGGGACAACGCGCCATCGTTGAGCAGGAGATTAGAGGGCTGGAGCGGGACCATGCGGGCGTCATGGAGCGCCTCCTGACTCGGCACCTCAGCGCTGCGCGCGCGATCCAACTCCTGGATTTGCGCGACAAGCTGAGCGTCATAAACCCAGGCGAATTGTTCCGTGCGCTCGAGCGCGTTGAAGAGGCCAGCCGTGGGATCGCGCCGCCCGGTTGGCCACGCGATCCGGCGAAGATGGACCAACTGCTGGGTGCAGTCTCAGAAGCCGCGAGCGCCCGGATGGAAAAGGCGACCGACCAACGAGACGAGGCCATCGTCTGGGTCAAGCAACTTGAGGCTGAGGCAGCCGAGGATAGCAAGCAGCTTGCCAACGCCAGACGGGGACAGATCACCCTTAATGCCGCAACTTCGAGACTTATGGAGGCCCTGCGACGCGAAGGCATGACGCCACGCACACTCTGTGAAGTCGCTGACATCGTCGACGAACGGTGGCGCAATGCGCTAGAGGCGCTGCTCACCCGCGACCGCGAGGCCATTATTGTTGATCCAGAGCACGCGTACCGTGCGACCGAGATCCTGCGGCATGGACGCGACGCTTATCCGGGATGCCGCGTAGCCAACACCCGCAAGCTCCAGTCGAGATCCACCGTGCCCGAGGGCGGTACGCTAGCTTCGATGATCCGCAGCGACGATAAGCTGGCCATGGCGTTCGTAGTCTTCAGGATAGGCAACGTTCGGCTTGCGGAGAACCAGGATGAGCTTCTATGCAGCGGCCGCGCAGTAATGGCCGATGGTGCGTATTACGACGGCCTGATCACCGAAATGCGCCGACCGGACGGCCTTAAGATTGGGCGGGCTGCGGCACCACTGATGGAGACCACGCTCCGGGAGCGGATCGAACAGCGTTCGCAGTTTTTGAGGATTCATCTTGAGAAGAAACGCTTCTTCGAGGACGCGATGCGGCGGCTCGAGGATTGCAGCAGACCGGTCGATGAAAAAGACAAGTTGGAAGCGCTCACATTGGCGCTGGGGGATCTGGCAGACAGGCGTGCCGACGCGCGGCGCCGACTCGATCGGATATCGGCCCAGGTCGACCCTGAACTACTCGACGCGGAGAAGCGGTTGCAGGCCTTATTGAACAGCCTCAAGACAGATCGCGATGAACTGATCGATAGTCGCGCGTCGCTCAGAACGAAGATTGAGGAGGTCAAGGAGAGGCTGGGCGCGGGCGAGCAGAGCGTCGGCTCTTACCTGTGCCTCGCCCATCGCCGTCGACAGTTCCGCAGTGTCGTGACCTCCGCGGCACAAATGCGATCGCTCCGACAGCGATATAGGGGGCATCCCGCTAGAAATCCGGCCAGGATTGCTTCCGACATGGAGAAGGCTGCGGACGATGCGAAGCAGGGGTATCGAGAGCTCAGTCACGACATCAGGGCGGCCCTTGGGAGGTATGCCATCGACTTCCCCGACGCACTCGAGGGCTATGCGGACGTGCCGATCATCGGCACGGTGAAACCGTGGGTGTCAGACGGCATTGCGATGCTGGAAGACAACGAACTCATCCGGTACCGCGAGCAAGCGGACGAGGCGGCAGATCGGGTTTCACGTCTCTTCAAGACGACCTTCATTCATGAGCTGAACAGCCGCTTCGGGCAGCTTCATTCGGAGATGGAGAAGCTTTCGGCGGCGCTCCGCACACGCCCCCTTCACGGTGAGATCTATCGTCTGGCGGAGCTCGTCAAACCGGAGTTCGACGACCTCTATCATCTCGCCAAGGACAGTGAGGCCGACGAGCGCGTGCTGGATGCTCTGTTCGGCCGGGCCGAGCCTCGCGACGAGCGGCACGCGCGGGCGCTCAGGCAGATAGAACAGCTTCTCGCCGACGAGTCCTTCGACTTTACCATCTTTCAGGACTACCGCAGCTATTTCACGTACGATCTGAGGATGCGCGACGTCGCCACCGGGCGGACGACGAGCTTCGACCGCCGACGCGGCGTGGCCAGCGGTGCCGAACGCCAGGTGCCGTTCTACGTCGTCATCGGAGCGGCCCTCGCCAGCGCCTACCACGGCGTCCGCCAGGCAACCGCTCCAAGCGATCTTGGAATAGGGCTTGCGGTGTTCGACGAGGCCTTCAGCAAGATGGATGGTCCCAACCAGCGGACGCTGCTCGAATTCTACCGGGCGATCGGCCTTCAGGTCGTCATCGCCGCGCCGACCGAGAAACGCGCGGTCGTCTACGAGAACCTGGACTACATCATCGACGTATTCCGCAGCGGCGACGTTTCCCTCGCCGAATCCATCCGGGTCAAGGACCGCGTCCGCGAGGAGATGCGCGCCATCAACCCCCAGCACGCGACGGATGACGAACTCGCGGAGCGGCTTGGTCTCGAGGCGAAGGCGGCCGAATGAGACGGCGCGGGTTTTCGACCGTCATTTCACTCATCGACGATCTGCTCACGCGGCATGAACGCAACCCCGCCGTGCGAAACCTGATCGCCTTGATTGACAATGACGGCTTCGCCAACATGGACCTGCGGGACGCCTTCGATGAGGAACTCGCAGCGTTAGAGCGAGCAGGCGGGATCGAGCTGGTCCAAACCGGCCCGAAGACGGAGCGTCGGGTGACCGGTGCAAGGCTGAAGGATGCCGGGGTGCTCTACCGCAAGGTCGAACGACGGCCGGCTGGCGAACTGGCATACCGAGCCGTCTCAGAACTGCGGTCGCAGCCGGGGCTGCCGGCCGGCGCGGCCAGTTTGATCGATGACGCCGTCGCGGCCTGGACGCGGGGCGTTTCCCACATCGGAATTCGGAATGGAGACGGGCGAACGCTTGCAAACGTGATCGGCCTCGCCATCGCAGCACGCGGTCGCATGTCGGGCGATCCGCAGGGGGAGCAGGACTTCCGGACGTTCTCGCGGTTGACGGTCGGCGACAGTAAAGCGCTGGAGAAGAATGTTCGGCAAGTCGCCGCAGCAATGGCGAAGATCTTCGTGGGCATGGAGGAGCAGACTCGCCTCGATCCGGAGGAACTGCTTGCCAGCGCCGGTATCAGGCGGTTGCCGCAACCAATCCTGCTGCACGGTGACGTATCGCTGGACGGGCGGTCCTTTCCGGCGATGCCCTATGTCGGAATACCTACCGACTGCGCCGGCGGGATCAGTCTCCTGACGAAGCCCGACTACGTCCTGACGATCGAGAACTTCGCGTCATTCGTCCGGCACATTCGGGAGGTCGCACGGTCCGAACGGGCCCTCGTCATCTATTCCGGTGGCTTCCCTTCGCGACCGACGCTCGCGACGGTCACAAGGCTGGCGGCCCAAGCGCAGGTGCCGACGTTTCACTGGGGAGATATGGACGCCGGAGGGGTCCGAATCTTCCGGCACCTCGAAAGACATCTTGCCGGTGTCGACATTCCGCTGCGCGCCCATATGATGAACGTCGAACTGCTCCGCCGCTTCGGGAGACCCGCACCGGGTGTGGCCGGTCCTGTCGGCGACATGCTCGCAAGCGCGATCGCGGGCTTGGCGGACCTCCTCACCACGAGTGGTCTCGTGCACGAGCAGGAGGAGTTCGATCCCATAAGCCCGATCACGGAGACTCTTGCTACCGCGGAGCTCGGAAAAAGCTTCTAACGCTTGGGTGAGGAGGTGACGGCTGGGGCCGAACGACGGCGCTTCTGCTAAAGTGCCCGACAAATCAGCGGTAGGACTGGAAAATTGGCTGAATTTCTCATTCGCGACATGGTGAAGTTGTTCCGGGATGATCAGTCGCTACGGGAGCATCTAAGGGCTGCAATCTACGATCCAGATACATTCGCTAACATCCGGGATTTTCTAGCTCTGAAGAGATAGACGGAGATGACCGCGGGATGCCATCAGAGCTGGTAGGCGGCACGGATCCGGTCTGCAACATCCTCTCGCGTCATATTCACCTTAAACTGCTCGGGGTTATAATCGACCTCCGCTGTCGCCAGCTCGACGAACGCCCGCATGTCTTTTGCAACGGTCTCGGGCAGCGGATAGCTGGCTTCGGGGCTTAAGACTTGCAGCAGCCGTGCCACGTCGTTGCGATGTTTTTTGATGTTCTTTTCGTCAACCTTGCCGCCCGCATCGCGCTCCCAGCTAAGGTCGAGCCACGCGCGGGCCTTGAACGGGATGATCGCTGCCTCGTTGAGCACCGGGATGCCGCCGGCATCGCGCACCATCGACTTGAGAAAGGCGTAATAGTCCTCGTCGAGCAGGATCGCCGACAGACTCGCGGCCGCTTCGTCGATAGGAAGCGGCGTAAGATGCGAGTCCTCGGCAAGCGTCAGCCCTTCGGGCGACCGCGAGAACAGCTCGAGCATGGCAGGGAAATCTTCGGTCTTCGGCTTCTGGAAGCGGTAGAGGACTTTCTCCCCCTGGCTTCGCTCTCTGATCTCGTACCCACCGTGCTCGACAAAGGCCCAGAAGCGCTCCGCGAAGGCAGCGTCCAGCGCCTCGACGATCAGCACGATGTCGAGATCCTTGGTGGCGCGGAAGTCCAGGCCGACCTCGTTCATGATAAGCTCGCAGGCGGCACCACCGATCAGCACATATTGATGTTCATGGCCCGCGAAATGAGCGCGGAAGCGGTCCACCCCGATCACCATTCAAACCTCTCCAATAGTTCTTCCGCCGCTTGCGCGACGCGTTCGTCCGTGCTCCCCCGAACACTGAGATACAGCGAGAGCCGATCTATGACAGCATCCCGCGCGAGGATCTGCGGGTCGTAGGTCCAGGTCTGAATCTCTAACCGGTCGTCATCGAACGCCGTGGCTGGGCTGAGTGCGAGCCTCTCCTTGAGGCGCTTCCAATGCATCGACAGAATGGCGCGCGTCTGGACCCTTGGCGCCGCCAACATGGTGTAGCGGGCAAGCGCGCTCTCGCCAGCGAGCGGTGCGATTTGGTTTTCGACCCGGCCACTAACAAGGCGAACCTTGCGCACTGGGGATTGCAACCGCTCTTGGATTGCCTCCCATAGTTCGTGACCACCCAGAAGCATGTGCAGACGGCGTTGTCGGCCGACATGGCGAGCCTTTGCAAGTTGGAGTGCCTCAAGCTCATCAAGTGTTCGGCTTATGCTCATGATCGACACATGGAGTCGCTCGGCAAGGTCGGTGAGGTGTTCCTCCTCAAGGGCGATACCCTGCAGGACCGCGAGGAGCACCAATTGCGTAGTAGGGCTGATCTGGTCTGCGGGGGCGATCGCGGTCGTCCGCGCTCGCTCGCGCAGGTCGAGCAATGCTTCCGGGACATAAAGCTGCGCACCCGGCGCGATGAAGCCGATCTGCCGCTCCACCATCTGGCGCCGGACGGCGTTCGGCACATGGTCAAGCAGCAGCAGAATGAGATCGACGCCAAGTTGGCGACGGACAAGATCACGATGCTTGAGGTAATCCGTTGTGGCGCCTTGCCGGGGTTCGCAAATCGCCATGACAACCAGAGTGCGACCGTCCAGCAACCCTTCCCACAACATGTAGCGGTCAAGCACGAAGTGTGGGACGTTTGTAGGCGCTATCGGCGTGAGTTCGAACCGCCGCCCGAAGGCGTGCTGGACATACGCTTCCGCCGCCTGAGCGAGCGCTTCTAACCGCGCGGCAGGAATTCTTTCTAACACCATGCCCCTATTTAACAGCGCTTCTGTTAAATGTACATGCACTGTTAGGTATGGGTCGCTTTCTACGACACCGGCTCAAGAGAGAATAGGATTTCGACAAATCAGCCGGATCGGGCGCAGTGGATGATCGGCTGGAACGAAATCCTCCAACCGCTTCATCGTGAACAGCTGCTCCATGAACACATCGCTCCCGCGCATCGAACCGCTTCGCCAAGGTGGATCAGTAGTCTATGTTTGGCGTAGGTATTTCAGCAGCGTGCTAGGCGCCCGCCGCCACGTGCGGGCGACGCCGGCATCAACCGGCGGGCAGATGCGCCGAGGGCAACAATCGCGCCTGACGCAGCGCCGCCAGATCAGCCGAGCCGGTGCAGAAGCAGGCGACGGCCAACTGGCGGATGACGATCTCGAAATGTGCGACAACCGCCTCGGTGGACACCGTCGCCGCGCGCAGCACGCCGGCCGCCTGCCCGGCGATGTCCGCGCCCAGGTGGATGGCCTTGGCCACGTCGACGCCGTCGCGGATCCCGCCCGACGCGATCAGCTTCACCGTTGGCAGCGCCCGACGTACCGCCTGCACGCTGGCCGGGGTCGGAATCCCCCAATCGGCGAACGCCATCGCCACTGCACGGTCGGCGGCATCGCGGGCGCGCTCGCCCTCCACCGCGGCCCAACTGGTGCCGCCGGCGCCGGCGACATCGATCACCGCCACGCCCGCCTCGACGAGCGCACAGGCCACCGAGGCGGACAGGCCCGCCCCCACTTCCTTGGCCACGATCGGCACGCCCACGCTGCGCGCGGCGCGAGCGATCTGCGCCAGGACGCCGCGCCAGTCGCGGTCGCCCTCCGGCTGTACCGCTTCCTGCAGCGGATTGAGATGGACGATGAGTCCATCGGCCTCCAGCGCATCCACCGCCCGGCGCGCCAGGTCCAGGCCGTCGGCCTCGCGCAGTTGCGCGGCGCCGATATTGGCCAGCAAGGGAATGTCTGGGGCCAGGCGGCGCAGCGCGCGCGTCAGCCCCTGGAAGTTGCGGGATTGCAGGCTCACGCGCTGCGAACCGACGCACATGGCGATCCCCAAGGCTTGCGCTGCTTCGCTCAGATGCCGGTTGACGGCCTCGGCGCGTGGCATGCCGCCGGTCATGGAGCTGATCAGCAGCGGCGCGCGCATGGTCTTGCCCAGCAGCGAGGCGCGCAGGTCGATCTGCGTCAAGTCCAACTCGGGCAATGCGCAGTGTTCGAAACGGATGTACTCCCAGCCGGCGACCGTGGCCGGCGCCGTTCGCCGATCCAGCACGATGTCCAGATGGTCGTCCTTGCGCCGGCTCAGGGCGGTGTCGCTCATGCTCGCTCCATCGTCCCATCGGGCGACGGCGTTGCGTCGGATCGGACCGACGGCAGCGCGCGCACGCCGCCGTCTCCCGCGCGTTCAGGCCGGCGCACGCTGGCCTCCCCCGCAGCGTCGCTGTGGTAGCGGCTGGTCGAGGTCTGGTAGTACTGCGCGCGGATGGCCGCCATGGCCTCAATCAACCGTCCCCACGGCGCGGGAAAGCGTTCTTGCGCCATCACCCGGTGCAGCATGCGCGTATGGCCGGCCAGCTCGTCGTTGAGGAACTCCACCACAGGCATAGCCGGATAGCGCTGCAGCAGCAGGATCGCCGCGTTGTCGGCCTCGCCGGCCGACCTGTCCTTGTCGCGTCCATGCAGATCGTTCTGCAGGCGCCCTATCGCGGAGATGAGCCGCAGGACCTGGCGAAACGCCGGACGCGCGCGCAAGGTCGCCATGTCCAGCCCCCACAGCAACGACAGGCAACAGAACACGTTCGCGTAGGCGATCGAATCGATGCCGTTGTGCAGGTACTCGGCGTAGGACCAGCGTTCCGCCCCTGCCGCCTGCGCGGGTCCGGCGTGCAGCGCCGCGCAGTAGCACTGGGTATCGTCGAGAAGCTGAGCATAGTCGCGACGATCGTAGGCGAGCGCGGCCAACGAAGCGCGCAGCACAGCGCAGCCCTCGAATCCGGGGAGCACGCACGGTACGCCCCGCCCCAGCGCCTGCTCCACCGCGGCGAGCTGCTCCGGCGCGATCAGGCCAAGGTCGTTGCAATCGTCGAGCCAGAACAGCAGCGCCAGTTCGCGATAGAACGCCACGATCAGCGTTTCGTCCTGCGGATCGCGGCCGGTGCGGGCGCTGGTGTCGCGCAGGCTCGGTTGGATACGCTGCAGGATGTACTGGCCGCCCCTGACCGCTTCCACGGCATGCTCGTCGGCGAACCCGGTCAGGGAACGCCCCCACTCCAGCACCTGCTGCAGCGCGCGTTCGGTCTGGATCATGGCGTCGCTCCTGGTCCCTCGGCCAGGACGCGCCGCCCCCAACGAAGCGCCAGCAACAACCCGGCAAGTTCGGCCACGCGCACGACCCGGGTGGGGCAATACAGTTCCTTGCCGATCCACAGCGGCGTCTGCGGCAGTGCATGCGCGGAATGGCGGGCGAGCATCCACTCCAGCGCACGCGCCACCGCCTGCGCGATGCGCCGGCGCCCTGTCGGCTCTTCGCTCCCGTCCATCACGTGCAACGCGAACAGCGCATAGGCGGTTTCCTCGAATGTGGACGCGCGACCGGTGCCCCAGCCGCCGCCGTCGCGTTGCGCCTGCAGCAGCGCCGCCAGCGCGCGCTCGTCGCGCCACTGGGGGTTGCCTTGCGCCAGCGCAGCGACCGCATGCGCGGTGGGATACAGCCACGAAACGTGCCATTTCTCGTTGTCCCATAGACCGTGCGGGTTGCGATTGGCCTCGACGTAGGCGCTGGTCCCGGCGGCGGGCTTTCCCAACAGTCGCAACGCATGCAGGGCATGGATGTTGGTCGACACCGAGGCATTGCGCTCGCCGGGGAAGGTGACGAACAGCTCGCCGATTTCGAAATGGCGCAACGCATCGACCGCCGGGTCGCGGCCTGCAAGGCGCAGGACGCACAACGCAACGGCGGTGTCGTCCGCATCGGCCGCGAAGTGCAAGGCCGGGCCCAGACCGCGTACGCCCAGGCGGGCGTCGAGCTGCGCGACGATCACGCGCACCGCCTCGGCGAGCGCGGGATGCGCGAACAGCCCGGCCAGATGCAGGGTGTACAGCGACCAGCATGGCTCGAACACATTGATCGGCCAGACGTTGGGCACGACACCTTCGATGCCGCTGCGCGTCGCCCGCGATGCCGCCTGCAGATACGCGTCGGCGCGCCCGACCTGCGGCATGCTCCCCTGTGTCACGGCGTGCGCACGCCACGCGGCGGTGGCCGCCGGACTGATGCCGATGCTGCCGTCGTCATCCGGGCATGCGGTGGTCGGCGACGTCCCCCAAGCTTCCCAGGAGTGCAGCAACGGATGGCCGCTCGGCAACGTCGCCGCCGCCCCCAGCTTGACCAGGCACGCTTGCCGCAATGGCAACAGCGCCGGGTGGCGCGGAAACGCCGCGCCGCCCATGAAGGATGCGGCCTCACCGCACAACTGCGGCAGGATCAGCTCCGCGCCGATCGGCGCGTCTTCCGGCACCGCATGCGCGTAGGGATCGGGCTGGCGCTCGAGGAACCGGGTTGCAGCCTGGACTGCGTCGGCAGCGCCGGGAAGAGGATCGGCACGCTGCAATGCCAGCAACGCCGCCCACGTGGGCGCATGGCGGAACAGCGGGAAGTCCGCGCTTCCCCATCCGCCATCGGCCTGTTGCTGCGCGATGAGCCACGCGTATGCGTCCTGCCGACCGGTGACGTTGCCGTGGAACTGCAGAGCTCGCGCCGTGTCGTAGACGGACGGACCGACGCTGCCACCGTCGCTCATCTCGCTCAGCAGGTGGCGCAATTCGGAAAGGATCTGTTCGGACAGCGCGTTCAAGCGGGATGTTCCTTCTGCAGAAGGTTGGCGAGAACCAGGATCGGGCAGACGCCGGGCACGTCGCCGCAGGCCCGTCGCGGCCCGGCGCACGGGCAGCGCCGGACGGTCGCCCTGCTCCGGCGCGGCGACGCGCCCCGATGCTGGCGCCGGTCCGACGCGTGCGCCGCGGCCGTGCTTGGCAACCGCTGCGATCGGCGCCGCTGACTCGGACACAGTGCAGCATGCGCCGCTGCCGCCAGCCGATCGCAGCGGCACAGGGGCGGCTCCATGCGGACGCGCGCGCTCATGCGCAGGGCGCGTGCTTGAACAGATACGCGTTGCCCCGCTGCAGCATCTGCGCCAATCGTTCCGCACGCGGCCCCAGCGGGGCGATGGCCTCCCCGGCGTCGCGCAACAGATCCAGCGCGAACTGGCGCGCTGCCTGCAGCCCCATGATCGACGCGCAGGTCGGCTTCTGCGCCGCCGCGTCCTTGCCGGGGGTCTTGCCCAGCGTCGCGGTATCCGCTGTCGCGTCGAGAATGTCGTCGACTACCTGCAACGCCAAGCCGAAACAGGCGCTGTAGCGATCGAGCGCACAGTACAGCGCAGCGTGCGCGGCATCCTCCGAGATGGCGCCTAGCGCGCCCATGCGAACGGACGCGCGCACTAGCGCTCCGCTCTTCATCCGGTGCATCGCCACGATCCTGTCCAGCTCGACGTGCTTTCCGACCAGCGACAGATCCATGGCCTGCCCGCCTGCGGCACCCTCGGCGGACACCGCCTGCGCCAGTTCGCGCACGAGCGCGATACGGTTGTGGCCCGGCGCATCCAGGCTCGCCAGGGTCAGGAAGGCGTGCGCCTGCAACGCATCGCCGACCAGGATCGCAGTGGCTTCGCCGAACTTGACGTGCACGGTCGGAAGGCCGCGGCGAAGCACGTCGTCGTCCATCGCGGGCAGGTCGTCGTGGACCAGGGTACAGGCGTGCATCATCTCGATGGCGGCGCCGACGTCGTCGAGCATGTGCGCCGGCGTGTCGGCCAGTGCGCCGGCAGCCAGACAGAGCAAGGCGCGGGTGCGCTTTCCGCCATGCAAGGTGGCATAGCGCATCGCCGTCATCAGTTCGGTCTCACCGTCGTCTTCGGCGCAGAGAAGACGCGCCAGCGCCTGATCGACCCGCTTTGCACCGTCCTGCATCCAGATCTCCGGCAGCAGCCTGCCGGACGCGCCGCGCGCCTGCGCGCCCAATCCGCCGAGCGCGGAAACGCCAGTTCGGTCGTCGTGTAGCGTGGAACCGGTCTGCATGTTGTTCATGTCCTTGTACCTGACACGGCCACGGCGAGCGCCGAGCCGCCGCGGTGTTGCCGGTGTCGCACCGAGCGCGCGCGCCGAGGCAGCAATGCCGGGCGTCGCCGGCGCCGCTGCCTCGCCACACGGGGCGTGCGATTCCAGCTCATGAGAATCCGATGCGGATTGTCATGGAAGGATGTGCGGTCGGGTAATAGCGCCGGCCCTTTTCGACGCCGCTCAGCAACCGCGGCCGCACCCCAGCCTTGTGCATGGTCAGCGCCAAGGCGACGGAGAACTGCACCAGTTCCAGCCATACCAGGTGGTAGCCGATGCAGACGTGTGGGCCGGTACCGAACTGCAGCATGTCCACCGGCCGGATCGGCTCCGTGCGTTGCAGCCACCGCGCCAGGCGGAACTGATCAGGCGCCTCGTGCAGCAGCGCCGAGGTCGAGAAATGCAGCAGCGGGATGCACAGATGGGTGCCCGCGGGAATGCGCCGTTGGCCGAGCTGCAATTCCTGCAGCGCGCGACGGGGCAGGACCGTGGTCGCCGGATGCACGCGTAGCGTTTCGCGGAACAGCGCCTCGGCGACCGGACACTGCGCCAGGTCCGCGTGCCGGGTCGGCACCGCGCCCACGCGTTGCGCCTCCTCGACCAGGGCGTCCCACAGCACAGGCTGCCGCGCCAGCTCGATCACCATCCAGGCCATCGTCGAGGCGGTGGTGTCGTGACCGCCAAGCAGCAGCAAGCGGATATTGGCGACCAGGACGTCATCGGAGAGCGCATCATCGCTGCGATCGAAGGCGCTCACCATGTCGTTGATCAACCCGGTTCGCGCGGCATGCGCGCGCGCGTCCCGGACGAACTGGCGCAACTGCGCGTCGATCCAGTCGCGGGCTGCGCGGCCGCGCCGCAAGGGCAGTCCGGGCAGGTCGATCGGGGGCGCGACGATCAACTGCAGCAGTTGCCGGTACTTGCGATGCCATCCCGGCAGGTCGTTCGCGGGGATTCCCATGAGGCTGAAGATGAGCTTGAGCGTCAGATCGCCGGTTTCGCGCAGGATGGTTACGTCGCCGCGGTCGCGCCACGCCTGCACCCGCGCCAGGATGATGGGCGCGAACAGGTCGCCGATGCCGGCCTGGGTCAGCCCCTTGGGCAGGAACGCCGCCTTGATCGCATCACGCGCCTGCCGGTGCGCGCCGCCGTCCTGGGCGACCAACGTTCCGCGAAGCAATTCGGGCGCGATCTCTTCCATCAGCGCCGAGGACACGTCCTTGTGCCGGAGCAGTGCGAACGCATCCAGATCCGTGCAGGTCATCAGGTGGCCGGCAGGGCCGAAATCCAGCCAGAAGTGGCTGCCCAGCGTCCGTTCCGCGCGCCGCAGCAGGCGCGGCAGGTCGCAGACGATGGCGGGAAGATGCCCGACGAGGGGGAAAGCGCCGGGCACGACCGGGATGTCGTACCGCAGCCGGTGCCGACGGTCCAGCGGGTTGAGCAGCATGTCCATCAGCAGCGCGGCGCCGCGGCCGCTTCGGCGATGTCGCCGGCAGGCCGCGCGGCGCGGCTGTTGCCACCGTCGGCGTATGTCGGCACATGCGCCAGCATGCCGCCGTCGATGCACACGACCTGGCCAGTGATGAACGCAGCATCGTCGGAGAGCAGGAAAGCCACCAGCGCGGCCACGTCCTCGGGGCGGCCGACGCGCGGCAGGAGCTGGTGCCGGCGCAGATGCCGTTGCATGCACTCGTCCAGCTTGGCGAGGAGACGCTCGGTCATGATGAGACCCGGCGCAACCGCGTTGCAGCGGATCTGCGCGTGACCGTACTGGGTGGCGAGCGAGGCCGACAGCATGTTCATCGCCGCCTTCGACGCGGCGTAGGACGTCTGCGCGGTGTCACCGCTGAGCCCCTGGCACGACGACATGTTGACGATGGCGCCACCGCCGCGGGCGATCATCCGTGGGATGGCCTGCCGGCAGCAGAGCAGCGTGCCGCGCAGATTGGTCGCCATGATCTGATCCCAGACCGCCAGGTCCAGGTCGAGGATCGCGTGGTCGCGCGGGGTCAGATGCATGGCGCTCGCGTTGTTCACCAGCAGGTCGACCCCACCGAAGTGCCGCTCCGCCGTCTCGAACAGCGCTGCCACCGCCTGCGCATCGGCAATGTCCATGGCCAGGGCCAGCGCGTGGCCGGCTTCGGCCGCGATCTGCGCGGTGCAGGCGATGGCCGCCGAGCCATCAATGTCGGCCACCACGACTCTGCCGCCCTCGCGCGCGAGGGCGAGGGCGCACGCCTTGCCGATGCCGGCGCCGGCGCCGGTCACCACGGCCACCTTGCCTTCAAACCGTCCCATCGTGTCCTCCTGGATCGCGTTGGTCTTTCGCGGCATGCCGATAGGCCTCCGCCGGAGAAGGCGCAGGGTTGGCGCTGGCGCGCTCGCCATCGCCAGAGTCGCTTTCGATGACCCGAATGGCGGCGACCGGGCACTGGCGGGCCGCGAGCCGCACGGCGGCGTGCAGCGCCTGCGGGACCGTCACCATGCACACTTCAGCCACGCCGTCCGGTTCGCGCTGGCGAAAGGTCCCCGGCAGCGTCAGCACGCACTGCCCGGTGGTTCCGCACAGATCCTGGTCGACCACGACGCGCATCTCAGCCCCCCTGCGCATGCAGCCGCACCGGCAGCGCGCGGAACGTCCTAAGGAACGCGGAGGGCTCCCGGGTCGGCTGCTCGGCCAATGCCAGCGTGGGGAAGCGCGCCTCGATCCGCGGCAGGCTCTCGGCCAACTGCACCCGGGCCAGTTGCGCACCGAGGCAGAAGTGGATGCCGTGACCGAAGCTCAGCATGATCTTCCCGTCGCTCGACATGCCAGGACTGGTGCCATAGAACCGCACGGGTTCGAAGCGGTCGGGATCGGCGAAGGCATCCGGGTCGCGATTGCCTGCCGCGATCAGCACGCGCACGTCCGCGTTCTTCGGAATCACCACGCCGCCCAGTTCGATGTCGCGCTGGGCGATCCGCGGAATGGAGCTGAACATGGCGGGCGCGTCGCAGCGCAGGACTTCTTCCACGAATGCCTTCACCCCCACGGCGTCTCCCTGCAGCCAGTGCCGCTGTTCGGGATACGCCAGCATCGCCAGGACCGCATGGTCGATGGTCGCAGCAGTGGTGGCGAAGCCGCCCAGCAGCATGCCCCACAACATGCTGATCAACTCCGCATCCGACAGCGTGTCGGCATCGTCGTCGTGTGCGCCGACCAGCATCGACACGATATCGTGGTGGGGGTCGGTGCGCTTGCGCTGTATGAGGTCGCCGAAGTAGGCCTGCACCTTGTCGCTGGCCGCGTCCGCCGCGGCGAGCTGGGGATCGCTGGCGTGCGGGCTCAGGCCTTCCAGAATGGGGCCGATGCCGGCGGCGAGCCCGAACATGTCATCCTGGGGCATGCCGAACAGTTCGGCGAAGACCAGCATGGGCAAGGCCAGCGCGAATTCCCGATGCAGGTCCACCGCCTCCCCGCGCTCCAGCGCGGGCGCCATGCCGTCCAGGCGCGCTGCGGCGATGCGCGCGATGCTCGGCCGCAGGTCGTCCATCTGGCGCATGGTGAAATCGCGCGAGATCAGCCGGCGCAGACGCGTATGCGTCGGGGGGTCCTTCATCGCTAGCGTGGACGCCAGCAGATTGAGCGACAGGCTGGTCGCCGCACGCGGGAAATAGCGCGCCAGTTCGCCCGGCGCCGGTCCCCGAAACGCATCGCCCGTCGCCTTCAGCGCCCAGTAAATGTCGACGTGGCGGCTCAACAGAAAGAGGCCCGACGCAGCGCGATGCACCGGATCGTGCTCGCGCAACCACCGCATGAACGGATACGGGTCGTGGATGCACGCTGGCGACGCCAGTTCGGCGAAGGCGTCCCGGCATGCTGCTTTGGTTTCTTGCACGTCCATCCTGGTTACCTGTTGGCTGGCTGATCTGACCGGTGCGCACCCAGGCGCGCCGGCAAATTGCGGAGAAGATCCCGATCCCGGCGGCGTCCGCGCGTCACCAGAGCACCGGGAGCTCCTCGAACCCGCCAGTGATGATCTCCTTGCGCAACTTCAGTTCTTCGGGCGACACGGCTAGGCGTAGCGCGGGAAAGCGCTGGAAGATCGAACCGAACACCACCTTGAGTTCCAGCCTGGCCAGCGCCGCGCCGATACAGTTATGCGGCCCGTAGGAGAACGCCAGGTGCGGGTTTTCGTCGCGTCCGATGTCGAAGATTTCCGGGTCGTCGAAATGGCGCGGATCGAACGACGTCGCCGGCAGGCCGACCAGCACCTTGCTCTCCGCGGGAATATGTACGCCCGCGATGGTCACGTCGGTCCTCGGATAGCGCATGATGCCGTCCCAGCCCGCGCCCGGCGGGTACATGCGCAGGATTTCCTCCACCGCCTTGTCCACCAGGGACGGTTCGCCGACCAGGCGTTCGCGCTGTTGCGGATGGCGGAACATGGCCAGCAGGCCGAATTCGATCTGCGCGACAGTGCTCTCGTGCCCCGCCACCAGTATGCCCGCCGCCAGGCCGATCGCCTCTTCCTCGGTTGCCTTGCCTTGGTCGACCGCTGCGAGCAGATCCGTCAGCAGGTTGTCGCCCGGATCCTGGCGCTTGGCCCGCATCTTGCCGCGAATGTAGGCGCGCAGTTCTTCCCAGGCCAGGCGCGACGCGGTGCGCGGGCCGCTTTCATGCTGGTGCGTCATCACCTCGTCGGACAGCCCGGCGAAAAAGGCGTGATCCTCGTAGAGCACGCCCATCAGCGCGCTGATGACCATGGCTGGAAGCGGAAAGGAAAGGTGGCGCCGCAGGTCGGCGGGCTGGGGCTGGGCCGCCAGCGTCTCGAACAACTGCGCGGCGATCGCCTCGACCTGCTGCGCGAGCAGCTTCACCCTGCGGTTTTTGAAGACCGGCGCCACGATCGTGCGTAACCGGGCATGCTCGCCCCCCTCGTGCGAGACCAGCCACCCCGGCGAACCGAGAATCACCGAATCCGGGGTGAATGCCGCCGGCGGCATTCCCGCGGGCCGGAATGCCGCGTCGGACAGCACCGCCTTGGCCTCGTCGTAGCCTGTCACCCACCAGCCTTCGTGCCCGGACGGGAACCGCACGCGGTGGATCGGACCATTGGCGCATAGCGCCAACATCTCGGGCGAGGGCTCGATGTGATCGACGCGCCACATCGGCAGCGTCGGCAAGGGTTGTTCGGACATGGTGGCACTTCACTCTCTAAGCGATGGTCGGGCGGAAGGTGACCGGCAGGCGCTGCGGGCAGCGAATGACGTAAGACGGCATGTAGACGACGTCCTCCGCGGCGATGCTCAGCGCCAGATCCTCCAGCCGCCCGAACAGCGCGGGGAAGGCGCAGCGCAATTCCAGACGCGCCAGCTCAGCGCCCAGGCAGGAATGCGGCCCCTCGCCGAACGACAGGTGCGGGTTGTGCCGCCTGGTGACATCGAACCTGTCGGCGCCGGGACCGAAGGCATTTTCGTCCCGGTTCGCCGCATGGAACGCCATCAGGACGGCGTCGCCGCGGCGGACCATGCATCCGTCGATCTCCACGTCCTGGGTGGCATAGCGGAACGGCAGATTGGCCACTGCGCTGCCCCAGCGCAGGATCTCCTCGATCGCCTGTGACCACGGAACTTGGCCGCTGCGCACCAGGTGCAGTTGCTGCGGATGCGTCAGCAATGCCAGCACGCCATTGCCGATGACGCCGGTGGTGGTCACGAAGCCCGCAGAGAGCACCATGAACAGCATGTCGATGAGCTCGCTGTCGGAAACGAGCTCGCCGTTGTCGCGCGCGACGATCAGGGCCGAAGCCAGATCGTCGCCGAGCTGGCCTCGCTTAAGCGCGATCAGGCGACGGAAGAACTCCGGGATGCGCTGCCGCGTCTGTCGCACCTCTGCGGCTGTGGCGGAGGTGTTGGCCCGGCTGTAGGTGAGCGCGACGATCTCCTCGCGCTGTTCGTCCGGCAAACCGAACAGTTCGGCGATCACGTTGGTGGGCAGCGGAACGGCGAACTCGCACATCAGATCGGCACTGCCGCCGCGCTGCGCCATCTCGGCCAGGAGTCGATCGACGCATTGTTCGATCCGTGGCGCCAGCAAGGCGATACGACTGGGCGCGAAGCTCCTGGACAGCAGGCCGCGCAAGCGCCGGTGATCGGCGCCATGCGCCGTGACCATGTTGTCCACTTTGCACATCCCGATCAGCGGATGATCCTCGGGAATCTCGCCGTCCTGCAGCGCCCGCCACTGTCGCCAGTCCCTGTTGAAACGCTGGTCGGAAAACATCCGCCTGAGCGTCTGGTGACGGCCTGCCGCCCAGGTCACCACATTGCCTGGCAGCGACACTCGCGCCATCCCCCCTGCTGCAGAATCGCAGCAGACAGACTATTAAGTTGCGTGGGAGCGACCGACACGCCGATCACATCGCAATGATCGTTTTCTACGCGCATGCAAACAACTCCATAAAGAACCATTATGTAATACAGCTACAAAATCAGTTGCAGCTTCGCGCAAATGCGTAGCGTCTCATCCCTCAACAAGCACCAGAAAAATTGGATTTCGACTAACCCGCTTGATCTTGCTGGGTTCGGGCGCCCTATTTAATTGAATAACAAGCCCCAAAATTCAAGTGAAAAGAATGTTAACTTTATTTGTTGCTGAGATTTCAAAAATTACATAATGCCGCAATATATTTCACAATTCTGGCCCATTATCCAATTCCTCTCACGGCGTATCAGAACCGCGCTCGGCAGGGCTTCGGGCCCGAGAGCCGCAATACGCGAGGGCCGCGTCTTGTCGCAACAGCCCTTGAAGCCTTCGGCGGCGAAGCGCTCTGCCAACGCCATATCCAGCTCTTGGACTTGCCGGTCTGCCGGATCATGTCGACGGTGCCGACGTCCATCGTCGATCCAGCCGGTTCGGAGCCACCTCAAGAACATGGAGACTTCTGTCATCAGACATTGGCGCAGAGAGAGAAATTGACACCGTAAGCTCCCCCGGCTCCTTCAGTGTCATCATCTCTCGCCTATCGTGTCATGTCACGCAGATGAGATCGCGCCTGCTTCTGTTGTCGCATTCCATTGTCAGGATCAGAATCAGAAAGGGTTACTTGCTTTTCATGCGTTTGAAATAATCCGTCCATAAATTGACAGTTTATATCTTTGTTTCAAATTATTGACACGATATGGAGTTGTCTCTCACTCAATCAGAAAAAAGATGCCGTCCGCAGCGGTCCCTTCCTTCCAGCATTGGGCAAGGAACGTTTCAAAGTACCATGGTGATGTGGGGTTCAATGCTGCTCGCCGCCTATCTGGCGGAGCCTTGAACTTGAGCCACTTCGCTACGCTGCGACGCTCATAGCCGGTCCGTCGGGCGATCGCGCTGTAGGATAGACCCTCCTGGCGTAAGGCGTGGAGCATCTCGAATATCTCCTGGCGAGACTGCCTATGCGCGAGACGCGCGCGCCGGCGATGTGTCGCAGCGTCGACAATAGCGTCCTCGGACAGGATGGATCTTCCTGAAGCACGTCCACTAAGGCTGATCTGTTCCTCGATTGCCGTACGAAGATTCTGGACCAGATGAAACCGGTCGGCCACCTGGTGAGCCTGCGGTGCGCCTTCACGGACGGCCTGCGTATACAGGCCGCAGCGGTCTCGGCTGACGACCTCGACGGAGGGATGATCCGCAGCCACCTGGCTGCGCTATCGACACTCCGATCATCGAGAATGTCGACGACCGACTGACGCTCGAGATCAACCATGATAGTGCCGTATCGCGTCGCTCGCCGCCAGCTCCAGTCATCGATGCCAACCACCCGAATCTCGGAGGCGCGGTGAGTAACCGCGGCATCCCGCTTCAGTTGCCGCAGGATGGTGTCGTCACTGACCGGCATGCCGAGCCGTTGCATGAGGCGTTCGCCAGGACGTCCACCCGTGCTATGGCCGAGCAAGCCGACAATCTCCACGACCCTCGTCGTACTGCGCGCATAAGGGGAAGCAACCGTCGGGAGTCGATCAGTGAACGTTTGTCGCTCACATTTCTGATGTGCACATCGCCAGCGGCTCAGCAGGAGCTTCACCGTCACGGGCTTGCCCTGGACCGGCAGATCCTGAAGGCTGCGGTTGGACCAGCCATGCCGACTTCGGCTTCGCCGGCCGCAATCGGGCAAATGCCGATCGCTGGTCCGGCAGCGAAAACAACCCAACTGTGATCATCAGTGAGCGCGACACCAGGAGCGATTGCGAAGAACGATCGCCATACGCGGTGCTGCCGGTGGAGACCTAGATGTTTCCGCTGGGTGGCGGCCCGGAACAAGGCGGTAGACATGCATCGACTAATGGCCATTACCATGATGGCCTTTCTTGCTGGCTGTTTCGCGCCGGGCCGTAATGCCTGCCAATCGAAGGCCGCGATGAAGGCGGCCTATCGCAGGATTGTCGGTATGGGCGGTCTTGGAGCGTGCCTGATCGTGTCAGGCTGCACGACCGTCGCCAGCGTTCAGGAACCTGATTTGAAGATCGCGAATGCCTGGCACGCGACCTTTCCGCATGGCGGCCGGACCGGCGATCTCGTGTCCTGGTGGTCCACGTTTTCCGATCCATCGCTGACGGCCCTCATTGCATCTGCGCAGGCGGAAAGCCCCAGTCTCGAGTCCGCCGTTGCAGAGATCGAGAGGGGGCGCGCCACGCTGGCATCTACGCAGGCGAGCCTTTTTCCGGGGCTTGGCGGCTCGGGATCGCTCGCCCGCGGCAACAAAGCCAACCAAGTTGCTGCCGTTACGACGGTGAGCGGCAGCCTCGACGCTTCTTGGGGAATCGATCTGTTCGGCAAGACACGGCGTAAGAGCGAGGCAGCGCGGCTTCGGGTCCACAAACGGATCGCCGATTGGCACGATGCGCGCGTCTCGCTCGCGGCCGAGGTGGCGGACTATTATGTGCAATACCGTGCCTGCCGGCAGCTGGAGCAAGTTTATACCACCGAACTCGCCTCGCAGCGCAAGACGATCCGGGCAATGGAAATGGCCACAACCTCTGGCCTTACGTCGAGCGCCGACCTTGCGCTAGGGCGGGCGAGTGCTGCTACCTCGGCCTCGACACGGACCGCGCAGCGTGCCGAGTGCGAGGTTCTCGTCAAATCTCTCGCCCGCCTTATCGGCGGTGACGAGCCTCACGTCCGCGATATTCTGGCGATGGGCAAGCACGGGTTACCCACGCCAAGGACCCTCAAGCTGTCCGACGTGCCTGCCGACGCCTTACGGCAGCGCCCCGACATCGACGCCCTTGAACTCGAGGTCGCTGCATCGCTCGCCGAGATCGGCGCGGCAAAAGCCGATCTCTATCCGAGCCTCAGCCTCGGCGGCTCGGTCAAGATCGACAGTTCATCGCTGATGGGAACCTCTCTGCCCTGGTCCTTCGGCCCGGCCGTCTCGATCCCGCTTTTTGACGGTGGCTCGCGCCGGGCGGCAGTGGGCAGCGCGGCAGCCGCATATAAGGTGGCGGTGGCCGCCTACAAATCAGGTGTGCTGGACGCGGTCGCCGAAGTCGAGACCGCACTCGTGCGGATCGACAGTACGCGACGGCAGATCGGCGACGCCAGTGTCGCGGCGCGCAACTACCGCGCCTACTTCAAAGCCGTGCATTCGAACTGGAAGCCAGATGCAGCGTGATGAAGCCTTATGGCGAACGCGCGTGGCGGGCGCCTTTGGCTCGACGTTTTGTGGGAGGGCAAAAACTTACGGTGACGGCAAGCAGTCGGCAACCTCGCCGAATGCCGTCAGAGCGTGTGCAACAGATCCACAGCCTTGATGTATGGCATTCAAATAATCGATTTTACGAATTAGCGGGCATGCTCCATTAGAAGAACAGCAATTGACCGAAGCAAGTACGCCGACACCTGCTGCCGGCAACTTTCTTAGTTATATTATGGGCGAGTGCGGCAGATCGGCCGGATTCGATCCAGCGGATGATTCTAGAAGGGCACCATTTTCACATCGTTGGTGCGAGGCCTCAGTTCATCCAATTAAACCGGGAATTTCATCAGGTCTTCTATGCCGCGAGACTTTCGAGCCGATGTCCAGGCCTTGCGGGGTCTATCTGTCCTGCTGGTTGTCCTTTATCATACCCAAATCGCGCCGTTTGGTTATCTCGGCGTTGATATTTTCTTCGTAATTTCGGGCTTTCTGATCACCGGCCTCATCGCGACCCAGCTTGAGCAGTCACGGTTCAGCTATTGGGAATTCTATTATCGTCGTGCGAAGCGCCTGTTGCCCGCGGCCTATGTGGTCATTGCGCTCACGACGGTCGCTGCACCCTTTTTCCTGTCGGATGTGGGCCTGCGGGACTTCCGAAGTCAGGTCCTCGGGGCGCTCACATTCACCGGCAACATCGTTCTCTGGTCTCAGGCGGACTATTTCGGCGAATCCGCCGAAACGAAGCCTCTCCTGCATTTCTGGTCGCTCGCTGTCGAAGAACAGTGTTATCTGCTGCTTCCTGCTTTCTTGGCCTTGGCTCCCAAGAGATGGCGGCTCACAGCGGTTAGTTTGCTCCTGATTGCCAGCCTGGCACTGTGTCTCTACGTGGCCATTCGTCACCCATACGCCGCATTTTATCTTTTGCCGACCCGCTTTTGGGAAATAGCGATTGGTTCGCTCGGGGCATTGCTTCCCGCAAGCGCTCGCGTGGCGGCCAAGTTTGCGGCGCTGCGCCTCCCGGCGCTCGTGCTTATCCTCCTTATTCCCATTGGACTTAGTTCGCAGAACCCGATCGTGGATGCCGCTTTGGTTTGCTTGGCAACCCTGATCCTCCTGCTGTCGCCCAGCAGGGATAATGTGGCGGTTCGAAGCATGGCAAGGATCGGGGATATCTCGTACTCGCTCTATCTGGTCCATTGGCCGGTGCTTGTATATGTGCGGGCTGCTTGGCTGGCAGAGCCTCCCGCGCTTGCGATCTATGCGGCAGTTGCCTTCTCAGTTGTAGCCAGCTTAGTTCTTCACCGGCTCGTGGAAAAGCCGTTCCGGCAGGGATTCGTCGCATCTCGTGGACGGATGGCCTCAGGACTCGTTGCCGCAACGGTTCTTCTCGGCTTCGCACGGTCAGTCGACATTGGCGCAGCCGAAAGTAGGGTTGGCTTTTCCGAGAGCCGACCGATCAATTACGGCCTGGGAAGGGCATGTGATCTCACATCTGGATCGCCTCCCCAGGGCATTCCCGAGGCCTGTCAGACGACGGGCAGGCCCGAATTGCTGGTTTGGGGCGATTCATTTGCCATGGCACTGGTTCCCGGCTTGGCCAAAACGATCGGAGAGGCCGGCCTGGCTCAGCTCACAATGAGCGGGTGCTTCCCCGCCATCGGCGTTGCTGCCTTCTCCAAGCGCGCAGCGTCTCCCTCCTTCGCCGAGGACTGTATTCGCTTCAATGACAGTGTTTTGGGTATCCTGAAAAATCGGCCGGGGATAAGGACCGTTGTCATTTCGAGCCCATTTGACGCCCCTGATTCAAAAGACTTCATGCTGCTTAAGAGGCGTGACGGGACATTCACGGAAGTTGAAACTTCGGTAGATGGAGCCGTTGAGGGTATCAAGTCCCTCGTCGACGCCGTTCGCGCTTTGGGCAGGCGAGTGGTCGTAGTTGCTCCCCCGCCAGTCGCAGGCTTCGATATCGGCGATTGCCTTGAGCGAAAGGTGAGGGGAAATCTTATGCTCGGGCGGCACAGTGATTGTGAAATTTATGTCACCGATTACCGCCGGATGCGATCCCGCACTCTTGAGCTCTTGAACCATGTGGCTGTGAAAGCTGACGTAGAGGTTGTCTCTTACCACGACTTTCTCTGCGACGACACAAAATGCAGAACCGAGATCGATGGCAAATTCCTCTACCGGGACAGCGGCCATCTTTCCTATGAAGGATCAGAAATCATCGCTCGAAAGACAAGACTTGCTGAGAGGCTGATCAGGGCTGCTCGTTAGAGCGAATTTTTTAGGCGGAGTAAACCGCGAGCACTTTCGCGTGGCTCGCAATGAAAAGCGCATGAGGATTTCGGACGCCCGCCGCGCCGACCTGAAAGCGCACGAGGCGACGGCCCGCAAGGCTGCCAAGCGGAACGCGTTCCCGCACGGCGCTGATGATGAGCCGATCCGTTCCGGAGATCCGGCCGCAATGCAGCGGATTGTTACCCGCATTGAGGAATTGGGGCGCTCTGCCAACCCCATATGCAGCTCTTGGACTTGCCGGTCTGCCGGATCATGTCGACGGTGCCGACGTCATCGTCGGTCCAGCCGGTTCGGAGCCGCCTCAAGAACATGGAAACCTCTGTCATCAGACATAGGCGCAGACGTAGAAATTGACACCGTAAGCTCCCCCGGCTCCTTCAGTGTCATCATCTCTCGCCCATCGTCTCATGCCACGCAGATGAGATCGCGCCTGCTTCTGTTGTCCCATTCCATTGTCAGGATAAGAATCAGAAAGTGGTTACCTGCTTTGCATACTTTTTAACAATCAATTCATAAATAATTATGACGATTTATATCTTTGCTACATACTATTAATACAGTAATATAATATGTACTCACTCAATCAGAAAATGTCTTTGATCAATTATATATCTCTTGACAGTTAACTGGAGAATGCGGTCGTTTAGACCAGGATTGGCATTTAATTTGAAAATATCGAAGTTCGGATTCAAATTAGATGCAATCGAATGGAGGGTGATATGCTAGCGCTCGGATATGTCGCCGACGTGTTGGGGCTGCCCGTCAACGAGGTGGCGCCACACGCCAGACACGCTTCAGGTTGGAAGCGTAGAAATAGCGGCAAGCCCGTAAATCGTGTCGTTGGCATGATGCACGGCAAGCGGTCAATAGCGCCGTTCAGGTGGCGCATTAACGGTTAGCGCGATATGAGGCTATCGATGACGACGTCCTGGTCGCGGCCGAGGCCATCGCCCGGCAGCAGGATCGCAGCCTTGGCGAGGTCATCACCAATCTCGCCCGGCGCTCGCCGCGCCGGCCTCAAGCCGGCGGCGCAACGGGATTCCTCTCCTGTCGCCTCGGCCGGATGCACCTCCTGTCACGCTTGACGCGGTAAATGCCTTGCGAGACGAACTGCCTTGACGTTCCTGCTCGATGTCAATGTCCTGATCGCACAAAGTTGCGGGCATTGCACGGGCACAGCTTCTGGCCCGACGATGTGAGCCTGGTCGGCTCCGGCGACATCGATGCAGCGAAAATCCTGACGTCGACACAGGTCACGGATACGTATCTTCTCACGCTCGCCAAGGCGCGCTGCGGCCAACTTTCAAGCTGGCCGCAAGCTGTCGGCGGCGGCCGTGAAGGGCGGGAAGTCTGCATTGCACCTGATCCCCACTGCGTACCACGGCTGGACCCTATCTATCAGGGCACCATCCCGGTACAGGATCAGGCGTTGAGCGCGTCCTTGATGGCTTTAGCCGGCGTGAAGGACAGCTTCTTCGAGGCGGAGATCTTGATCGTCGCGCCCGTGGACGGGTTGCGGCCCTCGCGTTCTGGCGTTTCCTTCACCTTGAACTTGCCGAAACCGGGCAGGCTCGTCTCGGCACCGCTCGCCGCCGCATCGGAGATCGCTTTGAACACGTTGTCGACGATGCTCTTGGCCTGCATCTTCGTCAGGCCGTTGTCGGCTGCAATCTTTTCTGCGATCTCATTTGCCGTCGTCATGGAATATGCTCCTTTATTTTGTTACCTGCCACTGTTTGCACACAACACACCGAGGTGGTAGTCCGCGCGCGGCGCAACGCGTTAAAATAAAAATCCCCGGAAGCTGGGCTGTCGGCCTGAGTTCCTACGTCGAAAAGGTTTTTGGAAGCTTGGCAGACTGGGTCGGGCTAAAGACCAGTCGGGCCGGACTGGCTCCCGACCCGATCACCGCAGAGACCGCCACGGCCAAGATTCCCTCCAACGTGCCTGCTTCGGGTCTTACTGTGTCACTCGTCTGACGATCTCGTCAGCAATGACGCCGGCATTTGCCCATCACGTCAATCAACCCAGTTGAAGTGAGCAGCATTGAATGGCATGCCGCGCTCAGCCGAACCATTTTCGGTGATCGTAATCCGCAAGCTTTCACCCATCGCCGCCAGCGCTCTCGATCCGTGGTGTAATAGCCGGATAGATTTCGCGTAGGCCGCCACGGAGTTGAAGAGAAGGTCCGTTGGGATCCTTGTGATCGGCCCATACAGCAGAGCGACAGGTGTGGATCAGGTTCTCCTAAGTTGTGTGCGTCAAGTTCTTGTGTGGATGCCAGCCATTTTGCAAGGAGGAACCTGAAGCATTGGACATGTGATCGA
>NZ_JBVVQE010000077.1:0-33095 GCF_055811435.1 Mesorhizobium sp. WSM4837 | reverse complement strand
TTCTGTTTATTCGCCCCCCGAGATGATCCCCACTTGAGCCGGGGGCCGCGTCAGATGGGGCTCCCCCTTCTCCCCTTGTGGGAGAAGGTGGCCGCGAAGCGGCCGGATGAGGGGTGCTCCAGCTTGGAACCGACAGCACTCCGGCCAGCACCCCTCAACCGTCTCGGCGCTGCGCGCCGATCCACCTTCTCCCACAAGGGGAGAAGGCAAGAACTGCGCCATGCCCCGGTCGGCATCGACCCGGTTCACATGCCATTAGTATATCTGGACCACTATGCGGTCGCTTAGCTTGCAGCGAGCTTTCCTTGCTTTGCGCCAGGCGCCGAACCGGAGGAACTGTGTTTGGTCACGAAATCATCGAGGCAAGCCGCCCAGGCGCCCGAATCGACCGAGCTTGCCACGCTGGCGAAACTGGCGGGCTCCTCGTACGAGACGCTCGAGCGCGAACTCAGGGCTACGATCGCAACACTCGAGCAACAGGCGCTGCGATTCGAGACGGCGATCGACAACATCTCGCAAGGCATCTGCTTTTTCGACGCCGCTGAACGGCTGATCCTGTGCAACCGCCGCTATGCGGAAATTTACCGCATCGCGCCCGAACACTTGCGCCCCGGCCGGACGCTGGGCGAAATCGTCGAACGCCGCATCGCTGCCGGGACATCCGCGATGGCCAGCGACGCTTATCTCGCATTCGCCCGAGCGGTCAATTCGGGCACGACCTTGAGAAACTGGACCGCCAATCTCACCGACGGCCGGACAATTCAGATCTGCCATCAGCCGATGCCTGACGGCGGATGGGTGGCCACGCATGAGGACATAACGGAACTCACCGCCAATCGCCTGATCGTCGACGAGCGCATCTCGCTGCAAACGCTGATCGACTGGGTGCCCGACTACCTGTGGGTGAAGGACACCGAAAGCCGCTTCGTCGTCGCCAACAGGGCCATTGCTTCCGACAGCGGCAAGGCCAAAACCAGTGACATGATCGGTTTGACCGATTCCGATCTTCATGCCCCCGACCTTGCGCAGAAGTTTCGCGCCATCGAGCAAGGCGTGCTGCGCAGCGGACAGCCGATGATCGATGAGGAAGAGTTCGTTGTCGATGCGTCAGGCGCCGGCAAATGGTTTTCGTCGACGAAGGTGCCGTTGCGCAATGTTCAAAACGATATCTTCGGTCTGGTCGGCATCGCCCACGACATCACCGCCCGCAAGCAAGCGGACACCCTTCGAGACGGGCAGGCGCAGATACTGGAAATGATCGCGACGAGCGCCCGCTCGAAGATGTGCTCGACTGCCTCATGCGCCTCGCCGAGTCTCAGTTGACGGGGATATTCGGTTCCGTCCTGTTGCTCGACAAGGATGGCAGCCACTTGCGGCACGGCGCCGCGCCGAGCTTGGCAAAGGCCTATACGAGCGCCATCGACGGGATCGCCGTCGGCCCCAAAATGGGATCCTGCGGAACCGCTGCCTACCGGCGCGAGCCAGTCATTGTCACGGACATCATGCACGACCCGCTTTGGCACGATCACTGCGAATTGGCGGCGGCCTATGGCTACCGTTCGTGCTGGTCGACCCCGATCCTGTCGCACCAGGGCGCTGTGCTGGGCGCCTTTGCCATGTACTCGACGACCGTGCGCGAGCCGACCGCGGCCGAGACTCGGCTCATCGATTTCACGACGCGTATTGCCGGGATCGCCATCGAGCGCAAGCTGGCCGAAGATCGGATCCACTTCATGGCCAACCATGATGTGCTGACCGGACTGCCCAATCGCGCTCTGCTCGAGGACCGGCTTTCGCAGGCGATCCTCTACGCGCAGCGATACGATCGCTGGGTGACGGTGGTGTTCATCGATCTGGACAATTTCAAACTCGTCAATGACACGCTTGGCCACAATGCCGGGGACGAGCTGTTGAAGACCGTAGCCGGCCGTATCGTCGAGCGCGTAAGGGCGACCGATACGGTCGTGCGGCTTGGTGGCGACGAATTCGTCGTCGTTCTGTTCGATCAACCGACGAATGTCGATCTCATCTCCGAGACCCTGCAAGCAATTCGGGCGGCGATTGCAGAGCCGGTTCAGCTCGGAGCACATCGGCTGAGGGCGACGGCCAGTATCGGCATCGCCAGCTACCCCAAGGATGGGACCAACCCCGACACGCTGCTGGCCAATGCCGATGCGGCCATGTATCGCGCCAAGGAATTCGGCCGCGACAATTTCCAGTTCTACGCTCCCGAATTCAACACCAGAGCGCATGAGAAATTCGTGCTTCAGGAGGACTTGCGTAACGCCCTGGCCCGTTCGGAATTCACGCTGTTTTATCAGCCGCAGGTTGACCTTCGGTCGGGCCTCGTCTTTGCCGTCGAAGCGTTGCTTCGCTGGAATCATCCGACGCGGGGCATGATGGCACCGAACGCCTTCATTCCGACGGCCGAGGAGACAAGTCTGATCGTGCCGATCGGCGATTGGGTCCTGCACGAGGCCTGTCGGCAGAACAAGGCATGGCAGGATGCCGGCCTGCCGCCGATGACCGTCTGCGTGAATGTGTCGACGCGGCAATTCAGGGAAAAGAACCTGATCGGCCGCGTCGCCGATGCCCTGAAAGTCAGCGGTCTGGAGGCCAGATATCTCGAGCTGGAGGTGACCGAAAGCCTGATCATGCAGGATATCGACCTGGCGGTCGCAACGATGAACCAGCTGCAAAACCTGGGCGTTCAGATCTCGATCGACGATTTCGGAACAGGCTACTCCAGCCTCAGTGCGCTCAAGACCTTTCCAGTGGCGCGGCTGAAAATCGACAAGTCGTTCATCAACGATATCGCTGCTGACGAAAACGACCAGGCTGTCGCCAGCGCCGTAATATCATTGGGTCAAAATTTGAATCTGAGGGTCATTGCCGAGGGCGTCGAGACGGACGATCAGGTGGCCTTCTTGCGCAAGAACAACTGCGATGAAATGCAGGGCTATCATTTCAGCGAGCCGGTTTCGGCCCTGACATCGAGAAAATGCTCAGTGGCGAACCCATGGATTGACGGGTCGACCATGATCTCCTCAGCCAAGGCGGCATTGCCGCCAGCGCGGATTGCCCTGTGCCCGCGTTGCTATTTGCCCAGGACAAGGCTCCAGTAACGCCGCGAGCTGTCGCGGCCGTCCCGCACATAGGCCAGGCCGAAGCGGGTGAAGCGCGGGTCGAGCATGTTGCGGCGGTGGCCGGCTGAATGCATCCAGATGTCGAACAGCTTCTGCTGATCGAAACGGCCCTCGGCGATGTTTTCGGCGGCAGCACCGGCAATGCCGTTGCCCTTGACGCGCAAAGCAAATCCCTTGCCCCAGCCGGTCGAGTGGGTCATGCGGCCGCCGCGCGCCATATAGCCGGACTGCTGCAGGGCTGCCTGTTCGAGCTGACGGTCGGGAACAAGCGGTTCGAGGCCGGCTGAGGCGCGGATGCCCGCCAGCGTGCCGACGGCGGAGGCGGAGACCCCGGCGCCTTCGCCGGTGGGCAGCACAGTGGCGCAAGCGGCAAGCCCGGCCAGTGCGGCAAGGCCGGCAGCTCTAAGCAGCATTCGCCTGTTTGGCGTCGGGCGCATTTCGTCAGAGCGGGGTTCTAGGGATGGCTGATTGGCGGTGTCGGTGAGCGTCATGCCTGCCTGACATAGCGGCAATAGTGGCTTTTGCCGGGCAGGCGTTCAGAAATCTCGCTCGCTGCCCCCTTAGCCGTCCGCGAACCCCGCTGATGCGCGCTACGGCGCGATATTCTCCAAGCTTGCCGCCCAACCACCCCGGTAGCCGCATTGCTCAAGGGCGCTCCTGGCGGCTATCTGGCAGACACCTGGCTGATCCCGGTATCGATCCAGGCACGCGTCTGTTCCAGAACTTCATCCGAAAGCGCGGGATCGTCGATAGCCCGGGCGAGGATCACTGCCCCCACCATCGCTGCCCAGCATCCGATCGCTGTGCGGCGTCTGTCTGCCGGATCCAACTCCGGCAGCGTCTTGCCGATACGGTCGATCTGCGAGCGAAGGCCTTCGGTCATGGCCGAGCGTGCAGCCGGGGTCTGATGGCGGATGTCCGCAACAAGGCCCGCTGTCGGGCAACCACCGGCGGCATTGTCGCGATGCCGGGGCGAAAGATAGGCATCTGCATAGGCGCGAAGGTCGCCCCCTCCGCTTGAGTCTGCGGCGATGACATGGGCAAGGGTTTGGGCGATCAGGTCGTCCTTCGAGCTGAAATGGCCATAGAAGCCGCCATGGGTGAGCCCAGCGGCTTTCATCACCTCCGCCACGCTGACCGCGTCGAACCCCTTGTCGCGAAACAGCCGGCTGGCAACATCCAGAATTCGGCGGCGGTTCTCCGCCATCTGTTCCCGACTGACCTTCATTTCAAAATCCTCCGCCGGCGCCGTTGACATTTACATGATGGGTATCATATTTACCTGCATTCATGATGATCGTCATGAATATAGAGTCCATCAGCGAAAAGAGCAATGCCATGACCATTCCGTCAGTCCTCATAACCGGCGCCTCCACCGGCATCGGAGCCGCCTATGCCGAGCGCTTCGCGCGCCGCGGGCACGACCTCGTGCTGGTTGCCCGTGACAAGGCACGAATGGAGGCCTTGGCGGCCCGTCTAAGTCAGGAAAACGGCGTGGCGATCGATATCATCCAGGCGGATCTTACGCAGCCTGCCGAGCTTGCAGCGGTGGAGACGAGGCTGCGCGAGCACGCCAGCATCGGAATTCTCCTCAACAATGCCGGAACGGCCATCGGCGGAAGTTTTATCGAGCAGAGCACCGATGACGTAGCGCGGCTGGTTGCGCTCAATACGACCGCGCTTCTGCGGCTTGCCAGCGCCATTGCCCCGCGTCTTGCGGCGGCCGGCGAAGGTGCGATCGTCAACATCGGCTCCGTGGTCGGCCTGGCGCCGGAGTTCGGCATGACGGTCTACGGCGCAACCAAAGCCTTCGTGCTGTTTTTGTCGCAGGGACTCAGCCTCGAGCTCGCGCCGAAGGGTGTCTACGTCCAGGCCGTGCTTCCCGCCACGACGCGAACGGAGATCTGGGGACATGTCGGCGCCGACGTCAACACGCTTTCCAACGTGATGGAGGTCGACGATCTGGTGGATGCGGCGCTGGTCGGCTTCGACCGCCGCGAGCTGGTGACCATCCCGCCGCTACCCGATGCCGGGCAGTGGGACGCGCTTCAGGCCGCACGCCAGGCCATGCTTCCGAACTATCGGAACGAACATCCCGCCGAGCGGTACCGCACGGTCGCCTGAGCACCAACGATCCCGTTTCGATAGACGACCCGCCGCGGCGGGGACAAACAAAGGTGACCTATGACAAGCACAACGCTGTTTGAGCCCTATACTCTCGGCTCGCTGACCCTCTCCAATCGTATCGTCATGGCGCCGCTGACGCGCAATCGCGCTGGCCCGGGCTTCGTTCCAGGCGATCTCGCCGCGCAGTACTACGGCCAGCGCGCGTCGGCCGGCCTGCTGATTTCCGAGGCCACGCAGATCTCGCAGCAGGGACAGGGCTACCAGGACACGCCCGGCATCTACACCCAGGCGCAGATCGGCGGCTGGCGCAAGGTCACCGACGCCGTGCACGCCAAGGGCGGGCGGATTTTCCTGCAGCTCTGGCATGTCGGTCGCGTCTCGCACGTCGATCTGCAGGAGAACGGCGCCGCCCCCGTCGCGCCCTCGGCGATCCGGGCCGCGACCAAGACCTTCGTCGGCAACGGCTTTGTCGACGTTTCGGAGCCCCGCGCACTCGAACTGGATGAATTGCCGGGCATCGTGGAGGATTTCCGCAAAGCAGCTGCGAACGCCATCGAGGCCGGCTTCGATGGCGTCGAGATTCACGGCGCCAACGGCTATCTGCTGGACCAATTCGCCAAGGACGGCGCGAACCTCCGCACGGATGCTTATGGCGGATCGGTCGAGAACCGCGCCCGGCTGATGCTGGAGGTTGCGACTGCGGTGGTCGAGGAGATCGGCGCTGAGCGCACCGGCATCCGGATTTCGCCCATCTCGCCCGCCAACGGCGTCTCGAGCAGCGCTCCCCAGGCGCAGTTTGACTATATCGTCGATCAACTCGATGCTTTGGGCATCGTCTACATCCATGTCGTCGAGGGCGCCACGGGCGGATCGCGCGATGTCGCGCCGTTCGACTTCGGATCACTCCGCCGGCGCTTCAACAACACCTATATCGCCAATAACGGCTATGACCTTGAGCTCGCGGGGTCGCGGCTTGCCGACGGCAAGGCGGACCTGTTCGCCTTCGGGCGACCGTTCATCGCCAATCCCGATCTTGTGGAACGGCTGCAGACGCGCGCGCCGCTGGCCGTGTTCGATCAGGCGACGCTCTATGGTGGCGGCTCCGCCGGCTATACCGACTATCCCGTGATCGCCGCTTCAAGCCAGCCATGAGCCATCAGGGTGCCGCGCCCGTGCGGCCATCCCACGTCGACAGCAGCGCCGGCGCCTTCGCCGGTGGGCAGCACGGTGGCGGCAAGGCGGCCTGCCTGACATAAACGCGATCCTGGCTGGCAAATAGATCGGGCGTGGATTGTTCCAGGCCCGATCAAATCAGCGCTCGGGCAGTTCAGGCCCTCGGTATCCCCGGCAGGGGGGCGACCAACTCGTCGTCCGCCCCGTCTGCCTCCTCGAACAGACCGGCCCCGTCAGCATCCGTTTCCCGCGGCCGCGTCGAGACCAGATCCTTCAGAGAGCCACCGGCGCCGGCGATGCCGGCTTCCTTCAGGAGCGCGTCGATCAGAGACTTGTTGCCGGTGAACTTCAGCAACTGATCGGCCAGATCGCCCGGGCCCGAACGCCCGCCTTCGCCGCCCGAGCGACCGCCCGAAAATCCCGCCGTGTCGAACACGCGGATGCTATCGATACGGCTCGCCGGCTCCATCAGCGCCTTTAATGCTTCCGGCAGCATGGTGATCCGCGCCTGCGTCAGTTCAAGCTGGATCAGCCGGTCGGAGAGCAGGTTACGCGCTTCGTTCGTCGCGCGGATGGTCGCGGCCTCCGCCTCGCCTTCCGCGATCACGCCTTCGGCGCGGACCTTCATCGCTTCCGCCGCCGCGCGGGCTTCTACCAGCGCCGCCTCGGCGCGGTCTTCCGCCGCTGCCTTTTCGGCGCTCGCGCCAACTGTCACCGACACAGCCTCAGATTCCGCCGCTTCCTGTGCTTGCAGAACGGCGATCTGCCTGGCACGGTCGGCGATTTCGCGTTCGCGCGCCGTCTGCACCTTTTCTTCAGCCGCAACCGTCAGCGCCTCGGCCTCGCGGGCCTTGGCTTCAGCCTGGCTGGTTTCCTGGCTCTTCTTGGCGATGGCCACCGCCATATTCTGGCGCGACAATTCAACCTCGCGCTCAGAGTTGATGCGCGCCTCTTCCTTGGCGCGCTGCGCTTCCGCCGCATGCTCGGCGATCTCGCGTTCGCGCGCGATCTGGGCGGCCTGTTCGGCGAGCTTCGCCGCTTCCTCGGCCTTGGCCATTTCGGAGCGGGTGGAGGCCTGCTTGGAGACTACGTCGCGCTCCTGCTCCAGCCGCGCCTCTTCCTCTTGCCGCTTCAACGCGTACTTTTCGCGCGAGGCGTTCAGGTCCTGCTCGGCAATCGCCACTTCGGTCTTCCGCGTCACCTCGTTGCGCTCCTTGCGGCGCTGTTCGGTGATGGTTGCCAGCTTGGCCAAACCGACGGCGTCGAAGGCGTTGGTTTCGTTGAAGAACTCACGCGGCGTCTGGTCGAGGCCCGTCAACGACACCGATTCCAGCTCCAGCCCGTTCGAGCGCAGATCGGTCTCGACTGCGTCCTGCACCGCCTTAACGAAGTCCGAGCGATTCTCATGCAGCTGATCGAGCGTGTTGCGCGCGGCGACGGAGCGCAGCGCGTCGACCAGCTTGGCTTCCACCAGATCCTGGATTGCCTTCGGGTCGTTGACACGGTCGCCCAGTGTCTGCGCAGCGAGGCCGATGCCGTCATCCGTGCCGTCGACGCGTACGTAAAACTCGGCACGGATGTCGACGCGCATGCGGTCAGAGGTGATGAAGGCGTCCTCGCGGCGGCGGTCGACCACCAGCTTGACGGTGTTGAGCTTGACCTTCGCCAGCGCATGCAAGATGGGCAGGATCAGCGCGCCGCCGTCTTTGACCACTCTGCGGCCGCCGACGCCGGTACGCACGAAGGCCTCGTCACGTTCGGCGCGCTGGTAGAGCCGCCCGAGCACAAAGCCGATCACCGCGATCACGAAGAGAACGATGCCGACCCAGATCAGAAATTGAACCATATTGTCCATAACTTGCCCCCAGATTTGAAAGTGTTTGATGTTCAGCTTTGCCCAAAGCTCTGGCTAGATGTGCTCCTCGAACGGCACTACCAGCCAGACACGACCAGGTCCCTCGGCGGCTTTCACCACCACGACTAAGCCGCCTTTCTCGATTTTCATTCCCGCGTCTGCGGGCCGCGCCCGCAGCGTATGCAATTCGCCATGCTCATCGCGCACTCGGATCGAGCCGGGCCGACCGTCGTCCAGCGGCCCGAGCGTGACCGTGCCGCGACGCCCGACCAGATGATCGTGGTTGACGGCGTAGCTCTCGTCCTGCGGCAGGAGATGAGCGATCCAGCCGCCGGTGATCTTCGTGACCATCACCGCCGCCGGCGCCGCGCCAAAAGCGTAGCTCCACGCCGGCAAGGCCGGGAAGATCTGCCACAGCATGATGCCGACCATGCCGAACGTGACCAGCAGAAGCAGTATCAGGATGGCGAAGGGTACCCGACCGAAATTCAACCAATCGAATACGTCGCCCAGATGTGTGGCGTCGAGGAGGTGGTCGACCGCGCCGTCTTCGCCGCTACCATGGTCAAAATGCCCGGCTCCAACAAAGAACAGGACGATCTGCAGGACACCCAGCAACATCCCTGCCAGCAATGGATAGAGATAGAGCGCCGGCGCGTGGAGAATTTCTGCCATCGGCGCTACTTCTTACCCTTGAGTTCGCTGCGCAGAGCCGCCAGCCGGTCGTCAATGCGGCGCTGGCGCCCAAATTCTTCGAGTTCGACAAGATCGTTGTCGCGCGGCTTGCCAGCGGGCAGGTCGGTCAGCCGCGCCACGCTGGAAAGCGCGGCCGCAATGCGATCCTCCGGTGCGGGTTTGCGGAACCCGCCGCCAGCGTTGCCTGCCGTGCCCGGGTTCTGCGCCTCGCGGGCGCGACGCGCTATCTTCACCCGCTCCTCGGAATCGCGGCGGGCCGCACTTGCGGCGCTCAGCGCGCCTCGCGCTTCGTCAATGCGCACATCAACATCTTGGATCAGCTTGTCGATAGAGGCGGCCTGCGCGTCGATGTCGTCCTGACGGCCAATACCGGCCCGTGCGAGGTCTTCGCGGCCCTCTTGCAGGGCGACACGGATATTCTGGTCCAGCCCCTCGCGTTCCTCGGTCAGGTCGTCCTTCTGCAGGGTGTAGCGCTTGCGCTCGGCGATAAGCGCTGCGAGGTTGGATTTCAACTCGTCGGCGGCCTTGTCGATCTCGCGGATCGCTTGTTCGGCCACCGCCTCGGGAGCCTTCTTCTCAAGGCCGTCGATCACGGTTGCGACTAGGCCGGCGGCGAGGCGCGAAACGCGCCCGGAAATGGATTCGGTCTGCATGGCTTCGATCTCCCTGTGTTGCATGTCCGCCGACAGCGGAACGGTGAGCAGATAGGCCCCGTTATCCCGTACGAGATGGGAAAGTTGCGCCTTCTCCTGGCTATCGGAGTAGCCGGTGGCCAGGAATCCCGCGATCACACGCCCCTCAACGGTAGAAATCGAAACCTTGTCGACGCCCTTGAAGGACATGAGCTTGTCGTCGAGCGGCAGCCGGTCGGGCGACCAGGCGCCGGAGGCGTATTCGCGAATGCCATTGGTCACCAGTCGCGCCGGCAGGCCCGTCTCGGCGCGGATCGCTTCATAGGCGAGCTTCTGGAGTTCAAACGTGTTGGTGCGTTGGTTAGAGGCGGTGCGATCCAGGATGTCGTGCATGACGGCATAGGCCGCGAAAGTCATGTCGATGGCGCGTTCGCCAGCGCGGCTCAGGATCAGCTTGTATTGCGCGATCTTCATATGATTCTCCCCTCAATCACCTAACAAGTGATTGAGGGGATTTCAAGTGACAATCACCAAAAACGTGATTTAGTGATAGGAGCGTTACACGTGTGTTGTTTGGTAACCGCAGGTGTTGGCCAGTAGACAACGTCTGGCGCTGCGCGCTCCCTGAGGTATTCGGCCCGGTCGGCTGATTCCACCCAAGCAGTCGCACAACTTATAGTTGCAATCGCCAAATTTCCCCCACTGCTTATTCCGCCGCTACCAGCCTTGTTTCCGCCGTCGATGAGACCCCGCCGGCTCGATTGTCCTCGGTAGCTTCCCACCAGTCGCCCAAGGCGTCGATGAGCGGCACAAGCTTGAGACCCGCTGCGGTGAGATCATAGTCGACGCGTAGCGGATAGCCGGCATGCGCCGTTCGCCGCACGATCCCGGCTTCCTCCAGCTTGCGCAGTTCCAGCGCCAGAATGCGGTGCGACACGGTCGGGTTGTCACGCCTCAGGTCGCTGAAGCGCTTGGTCCCGTCCTTCAGATAGTAGAGCAGCAAGGTCGGCCAGCGACCGCTGAGCACACGCATGGCCTCTTCGATCGGGCAGCTTGAGACGACATCTTTCATGGCGGATCCTGGTTACAAAATAGTGCGTAATTTACATGGGGCGACCAGCGTTTAGGGTCAAGCTTCGCTGCGCAGCGTGATCCCTGAACATGGAAGAGACAAAGAAATGGAACCTATCCTCCTTTACGGCGTCCCGGCGGGAAGTTCGATGGGGCTCGTCGCTGCTTTTGAACGCCTCGGACAGCCCTACCGCCTGTGCCGCGTCGACATGCTCACCGAAATGAAGAACGATGCCTATGCCCGCATCAACGGCCGCCAGGAAACGCCGGTGATGATCACCGACAAAGGCAGAGTGCTCACCGAGACCATGGCGATTGCCGCTTGGCTCGAAGCCCGCGACACGCAACGTCGCATCAGCTTCGACCCGCGCTCGCCGGAAGCCGACCGGATGCATCAGCTGATGGCTTTCGTGAACACCGGTTTCACCGCCGCTTTCACCCCGCTCTGGGCTGCCTATGAAATGGAATCGGCCGAACCGGCCCTGCTGGCGACCTTGCGTGACTTCGGCCGCCAGGCCGTTGCCGAACGCCACGACCGGCTTGAGGCGATGATCGGCGACACCGACTTTCTGGTCGGCGACCGCCTGACGTTGGCCGATACCACGTTGATCGGCGTGGCACGTTGGGCGGAGTTCCACCAGGCGGTCGACGGCGCCGCCTATCCCAGGCTGGCAGCGCTGCGCCGTCGGATCGAAAGCAATCCGGACGTGCGATACGCGCAGGCCATCGAGGACGGCGAAACGCCGGCGGGTTCGGTTGCCTGCCTTGGCCACGTTCCGCTGGCCGAGGTGATTGAACGATTTGGTGTCTAGCACACGCCAGCGGCGCGGCACGAACACGGCCTGTGCCGCGCCGCGCATGCTCAATCCCACCCGATTCGCGACAAGCACATCGAATTCGGCTATCATGCCATCGCTCTTGAAGTGGCAGCTACGGGCGGCCATCCTGGCGGTGGCCGCCCCCTGAATACGGGAGAATGGGTATGGCCAGCTTTCATGTCATGTCGGACGCGCGTGGGATGCACGTGCAGCCCAGGGTGCGCCGCATCACCACGGCGGACCTGATCGATGTGCTGCGGCTCGGCGTCGAGGATTTTTGGGCAAAGCCATCGCATTACGTCTTCCTGTGCCTGATCTATCCCGTGGTAGGATTGATCCTGGCGCAGTGGACGACATCCGGCGCCTACGCCATCCAGCTGCTTTACCCGCTGATGTCCGGCTTCGCCCTGCTTGGACCGTTCGCCGCGATCGGCCTGTACGAGATCAGCCGCCGCCGCGAGCTCGGCATGGACACGTCCTGGTGGCACGCGCTCGAGGTGCGCCACTCGCCGGCGCTGCCGGCGATCGCGGTCATCGGCATCATGCTGGTGGTACTGTTCCTGATCTGGCTGTTCACCGCGCAATCGATCTACACCAGCCTGTTCGGCGCTCAGCCGCCGGCCTCGATCGGTGGCTTTGTGCGCGAGGTGCTGACAACGCCCAAAGGCTGGACGCTGATCCTGCTCGGCAATGCGGCTGGCTTCGTCTTCGCCGCGATCGTGCTGGCGACGACCGTCGTCGCTTTCCCGCTGCTGCTCGACCGTGATGTCGGCGCGGTCTCGGCGATCGAGACCTCGGCACGGGCGGTGATGATAAACCCGCTGCAGATGGCCCTGTGGGGCCTGATGGTCGCCGTGCTGCTGGTCATCGGCTCGATCCCGCTGTTTGCCGGGCTCGCCGTCGTCATGCCCGTGCTTGGCCATGCGACCTGGCATCTCTATCGCAGGCTGGTCGAACCGGAGCGGGCGCAGCCGGACCGGCGGCCGATGTAGGCTGAAGCGGCGTTAACAGCGGAAGAATGCAGCGGCCCAAACAAAGCTGTTCGGTCGCGAGCCTTCGCCCCCCTCTGTCCTGCCCCCTTGCCACAACTTGGCATCTCCCCACGAGGGGGAGATCGGCAGCTTCTGCGCCTCGCCTCTTCTGCGGCGTTGGAGATTGGCGAAAGCCGTGCCGACATCCGATCTCCCCCCTTGTGGGGGAGATGTCCGGCAGGACAGAGGGGGGCGCTGTTCCGCCAGCCTGTCATTTCCGGGCGCTTGCGCCCCCTTCAGCCGACCCCACCCCCTTCAGCCGACGATGCGCAGGTTCGACAATTCGTTGGCGATTTCCCTGAAATTGTCCGACAGCGTCGCCCCGGTCGCGTTCCAGAACAGCTTGGCCGGCTTGGTCGGATCGGTGGGATCCTTGCGGAAGCGCGAGTCCGAGGAGCAGGCCTTCAGCGCGTCGAGTGCTTTCTTGTCACCGGCATCGGTGGTCGACAGGTCGAGCGCAACGGTCATGACGAGAACGTTCGATTTCTTCGCGTTGCCGCAAAGGGTCTGCATCTGCTCGTCCAGCGCGGCGGTGTAGTTGGCGCCCGTGTAGGTCGTCTTGCCGATGTCGGTGCTTGTGTTCATGAACAGCCGCGTCACGCTTCCAGACCCCGGATATGTCAGGCCGGTGTAACCGTAAGCGGCATAGGTCGACCTGTTATTGGCGTAGCCGCTGTCGCTGACGGCGCTGTAGGTATTGGCGCCGTCGGTCAGCACGATGACCACTTTGTCGTTGCCTCTTTCAGTGTTCGGCCGGCCCGCAGTGAAAGGTTCGTTGCTCGACACCGTCCGCCAGCCCCAGGCAAGGCCTTCCGGCACGTTGGTGTTGCCGTTCGGCGCCATGGCGTCGATGGCGTTGTCGATCTCCTCTTTCTGGGCAAGCTGAGTCACGTCTTTGAGCGGCGTGATCGGGTTGGTCGTGCAGGGACGAATTTGGGCCGTCGCCCGAGGCAGCCGACTTCGAGCCGTAAGGCTTGACCAGGAAATATTTGCGCATGTCCGACTGCCGCTGCGAAGCGGTTGGGCTGTCGGTGTAAGGCCAGTCGGCCCACCAGTTGTTGCCGTAACCATAGTTCAGATAGATCACGTCGTTAGCGCCGTCGCGGTTGAAATCGAGCCAGAGCGTGCCGGCCTCGTCGGGCGCAAACATCGGCACGAACAGCGTGGCAGGTGTGGCGGTATCAGGCGTCGTGTCGTCGTTGTTATACGGGTGCGGCCTCGCCTCCACGCAACCCTGCCAACTCGCATAGCGGCTGGTGGTGTAGATATATTCCGGGGTGGGCCGCTGCTGCAGTTACCTTTCTTGTTATAGGTGTCGCAGATATACTGTTTCGTGTTAGGCACTTCTTCGCGGCCGGACTCGACGGTGATGTCGGCGTAGAGGCTGAAGCGGGTCAGTGGCTGATCCTCGGTGTCGCCCCAGCCGGTGCCGCGTTTGTACCAGACGCCGTTGAGCTTCTCGGCGTATCTGTCCGGATCGTTGGCGGCGGTCATCTTCGTCCAGTCGAAATCCTCATGCTGGATCGGGGAGATGCCATCCTGGTCCATCCAGCTGTCCTGGTCATGGGTGGGACCGACATTGACCGAAGCAGCGAACGGCACCAGGGAGAACTGCACCGGTTTGCTGACCTGCTTCAGCCTGAAACCAGGGGAATCCTGAAAAATGTGAAAGCTGGTGACAGGGTCAAGTGCTTCGGTTAATGCGAACCTGCCGCGGTGGACCCCTGCCGCGGTGGACGTCGGCGGCGACGCTCGCAACCATCATGATTTGGGAAACGATATGGCGGACTCGCCCGATATCATCGGCTCGCTCGCGGATTTGTCGGGAGCCTATTGTGCCATCCTGTGCGACGTCTGGGGTGTGGTCCACAATGGCGAACGGCATTTTCCGGCCGCGGCTCTGGCGCTGGGCACCGCGCGCGAGGCGAAGATACCTGTCGTGCTGATCACCAATTCGCCGCGGCGCAGCGCCGATGTGGTGGCGCAGATGAATGCGATCGGCGTTCCCTCTGCGGCCTATGACCGCGTCGTCACCTCCGGTGACGTGACCCGCGACCTGATCATGGAGGGGCCGCGAAAGATCTTCCATATAGGCGCCGATCGCGATTTCACGCTCTATGACGGGCTTGATGTCGAGCTGGTCGAGGAGTTCGAGGCGTCGGGCGTGGTCTGCACCGGGCTGTTCGACGACGAGGTCGAGAAGCCGGAGGACTACGCCGATCTTCTGCGGCGGCTGCGCGCCAGGAACCTGCCCTTCATCTGCGCCAATCCCGATATCGTGGTCGAGCGCGGCGAGCGGATGATCTGGTGCGCCGGGGCCTTGGCCCGCGACTATGCCCAGCTCGGCGGGCGCACGCTGATCGCCGGAAAACCTTATGCCCCGGTCTATGACGTCGCGATGAAGGAGATCGCCGACCTGCTCGGCCGCCCGGTCGAGCGCTCGGACGTGCTGGCTATCGGCGACGGCATGATGACCGACATCAAGGGCGCTGCCGACAATGGCTTCGACGTGCTCTACGTGTCGGGCGGCATCCATGCCCGCGACTACGGCGATCCGCTACAACCGGATCCGGCCAGGCTGATCGCCTTTCTGGAAAGGCATGGCTACCGGCCGGTCGCGGTCATTCCGAGACTGCAGTAGGCTCGCTCGATGACGGAAGCCTCGAAATGACGCAAGCCCCGAAATGACGGAAGCCTTCGAACGCGTTTCTGCCATCTCGCCGCTGCCTGCCCATTTGCGGGGTGGCGTGGTGGCGATCGGCAATTTCGACGGTGTGCACCGCGGCCACCAGGCCGTGCTGGAACGCGCGCTGGCCGAGGCCCGCCGGCGCGGCGCGCCGGCGCTGGTGCTGACCTTCGAGCCGCATCCGAGAAAGGTGTTCCGGCCCGAGATTCCGCTGTTCGTGCTGACACCGCCGCCGATGAAGGCACGGCTGCTGTCGCATCTGGGCTTTGCCGCACTCGTCGAGCAGCCGTTCACGCGCGCCTTCGCCGCACTGTCGGCGGAAGCGTTCGTGACCGACGTGCTCGACAGCAATCTCGGCATCATTCACGCCGTGACCGGCTTCGACTTCCACTTCGGCAAGGACAGGCAAGGCGGCCCGGCCTATCTGATGGCGGCCGGCGAACGCCACGGCTTCGGCGTCACCCTGGTTGACGCCTTTCGCGACGAAGGCGCCGAAGTGGTGTCGTCGAGCCGAATCCGCGCGCTGCTGTGCGAAGGCGCGGTGGCCGAGGCCGCCGGCCTGCTCGGCTACCGCTTCACGGTCGAGAGCGAGGTGATCGGCGGCCAGCAGCTTGGCCGGACGCTCGGCTTTCCAACCGCCAATATGAGGCTTTCGCCGGAAGCCACTCTGAAGGAAGGGATTTATTCCGTCCGCTTCCGCTGTGCCGACGGTACGCTTCATGATGGCGTCGCCAGCTTCGGCCGCCGCCCGACCGTCGACGACAACGGCGCGCCGCTTCTGGAAACCTTCGTCTTCGACTTCTCCGGCGATCTCTACGGCGAGCTATGCGCGGTGTCCTTCTTCGGTTTCCTGCGCGCCGAGGTGAAGTTCGACGGGCTCGACGCGCTGGTCGCGCAGATGAAACGCGACGAGGCCGAGGCGAGGGCGCTGCTTGCCGGCGTCAGCCCGCTGTCCGAGCTCGACACGGCCATTGCTTTTTGAGCGAATTCGCCAGGCCGATCGCGGCGTCGCCTGACATTTGTCGTCACTTGGCATCTTGCCAATTTGGCGGGTATCGCCGAGGGTCATGCCCGTCCAGCGAGCAGCTTGCGCTGGATGCACGCCAAAAAAGTGAGTCAGCGTGTCTAGTTTAAATCAAAGTTTACTCAACCGGCGCCATGGCTCTTTGCAGGCAGGTTGTTCCCGCCGGTGTTTCGTGCGTATGGAGTGACGATGCGTTCTATCAAGGTATATCAGGTGGTCTTGGCCACCTTACTGCTGGGCGCGCCCGGTGCCGCCGAAGCCGCCGATGGCGCCTTGGGCTGGCTGTCCGGCGACTGGTATCTGACAGTCGGCGCCACCGGCCTGGTCGCCCCCGATTTCGAAGGCAGCAAGAACTATATACTCAGCGCCCAGCCGATCATCTCGCTCGGCAAGGCCGGTCCTGCGGCCCGCTTCACCTCGCGCAACGACAACATCTCGCTGGGGTTGATCGACGAAGGCGGCTTCCGCGCCGGCCTGGCCGGAAAAATCCTGTTTTCGCGCGATGGCGACGACGCCGACGAACTGAGAGGCCTCGACCCGGTGCGCTGGGGCGGCGAGGCCGGCGGCTTCTTCGAATTCTATCCTTTGGACTGGTTGCGCGCCCGCGCCGAATTGCGGCACGGCATTCGCGCCCATAACGGCTTCGTCGCCGACATCGCCGCCGACGCATTCCACGATGTGACGCCGGAGGTCAGGATTTCGGGCGGGCCGCGCGTTTCGTTCGCCACGTCGGACTATTTCGACGCCTATTACGGCGTCGACGCCGAGGAAGCCGTGGCGTCGGGCCTCAGCCGGTACCGACCGGACGGTGGCGTGAAGTCGGCGGGCCTCGGCGGCGCGGTGACCTGGAAAGTGACCGAGCCGATGACGGCCAGCCTGTTCGCCGAATATTCGCGGCTGATGGGCCCGGCGGCCGATTCCAGCCTGGTCAAGGAGCGCGGCTCAAGGGATCAGTTCACGATCGGCGTCTCGACGACCTATCGCTTCGATTTCTCGATGTGATGTCGCAGGTTGTGTATTGCGCGCAGCCGCATGGCTCAGGCGACTATGCCGTAGGCGATGCGGTTGAGTTCGTCTTCCACAAGCGTGGCACCTGCTTCCGATTGCAGGAGATCGATGGGCACTTGGGTGAGCACCCGACTTGGCTTGCGCAGCCACCGCTGCGCCTTTTCATGGTTGCCGAAACGCGATCCGCCATCGCTGAAATGCGTTCAAGTCGCAGAGCGCGGCCGGACTCGGCAATCGTACAGGGTCACATTTCGTTCCTTCCGGTGCGCTAAACTGTGAAATACAACCGTGGATGTTGGTCTTCCAATACCATCTGCCGACAAACATAGGCGCAATTGGTAAACGCTCTAGGGTAAGCATCAGAGTTCGGGCTTTTCAATGGAGCCGGCCTCGTCTAAAAGCCCGGTCATGACGCAGTTTCCTCGCGCGCTCGCGATTGCGATGCGAATTACAAGCCCGGTGTTCCGGGCGGCCTGAGCGCCGCCGGAGCCGCCGGGAATTTTGCGCGCGGCCTCTCGCGCTTTTTCCAGATCATGATAGTTCAACGCCCGGGCTCTTTTGCCGGGCAATGCATATGGCAGACCAATGACCGATACGCCGATGACCGACACTGTTGAAACGATCGACTATTCCAAGACGCTTTATCTGCCGCAGACGGATTTTCCGATGCGCGCCGGCTTGCCCGAGAAGGAGCCGCTGCTGGTCAAGCGCTGGCAGGACATGGAGCTTTACCGCAAGCTGCGCGAAAACGCCGCCGGCCGCGAAAAATACGTGCTGCACGACGGCCCGCCCTACGCCAACGGCAGCATCCATATCGGACATGCGCTGAACAAGATCCTCAAGGACGTCATCACCCGCTCGTTCCAGATGCGCGGCTACGACTCGAACTACGTGCCCGGCTGGGATTGCCACGGCCTGCCGATCGAATGGAAGATCGAGGAGCAATACCGCGCCAAGGGCAAGAACAAGGACGAGGTGCCGGTCAACGAGTTCCGCAAGGAATGCCGCGAGTTCGCCGCACACTGGATCAAGGTGCAGGGCGGCGAGTTCCAGAGGCTCGGCGTCGTCGGCGACTTCGACAATCCCTATACGACGATGGCGTTCCATGCCGAGGCGCGCATCGCCGGCGAGCTGTTGAAATTCGCCATGTCGGGCCAACTGTATCGCGGCTCGAAGCCGGTGATGTGGAGCGTTGTCGAGCGCACCGCGCTGGCCGAGGCCGAGGTCGAGTACCAGGACTACGAGAGCGATACGATCTGGGCGAAGTTTCCGGTCGTCAGCCTCGCTCGTCAGGTCACCAACGTCGAAGATGGGCAGCCAGCCTTGGATCCGAGGCTGACGCAGACGTCACTGGACTTGCTGGAGGCCGATGTCGTTATCTGGACGACCACGCCATGGACCATCCCCGGCAACCGTGCCGTCAACTATTCGCCACGCATCAACTATGGCCTCTACGAGGTCACTGCGGCCGAGAATGCTTTCGGCCCGCAGCCTGGCGAAAGGCTGATCTTTGCCGAAGCGCTGGCGGAAGAGGCTGCGACCAAAGCCAAGGTGACGATGGACCGCCTCCGTAGCATTTCGGCCGAAGAGCTTGGAAGCCTTACGCTTTCTCATCCCTTCAAAGGTTTGAATGGCGGCTATGAATTCGACGTCCCAATGCTCGCCGGCGAGCATGTCACCGACGAAGCCGGTACCGGTTTCGTCCACACGGCGCCGGGCCATGGCCGCGAGGATTTTGACGCCTGGATGGACGCTGCGTCAGATCTTCGCCAGCGCGGCATCGACACAGCGATCCCGTTCACCGTCGACGATGCCGGCTTCTTCACCAAGGATGCGCCAGGCTTCGGCGCGGACCGCGAGGGCGGTGCGGCGCGCGTCATCGACGACAACGGCAAGAAGGGCAATGCCAACCAGGCGGTCATCGACGAGCTGATCAAGCGCAATGCGCTGTTCGCGCGCGGGCGGCTGAAGCATTCCTATCCGCATTCGTGGCGGTCGAAGAAGCCGATCATCTTCCGCAACACGCCGCAATGGTTCGTCTTTATGGACAAGGAGCTCGGCGACGGCACGACGCTGCGCAGCCGTGCCCTGAAGGCGATCGACGACACCCGCTTCGTGCCGGCTGCCGGCCAGAATCGCATCCGCGCCATGATCGAGGAGCGCCCCGATTGGGTGCTGTCGCGCCAGCGCGCCTGGGGCGTGCCGATCGCCGTCTTCGCCGATGGCGACGGCAACGTCCTGCGCGACGAGGCGGTCAACCAGCGCATCATCGACGCCTTCGAGAAGGAAGGCGCGGACGCCTGGTTTGCGGCCGGCGCCAAGGAGCGTTTCCTCGGCAATCACGATGCCTCGAAATGGCAGCAGGTGATGGACATCCTCGACGTCTGGTTCGATTCCGGCTCGACCCATGTCTTCACCCTGGAGAATCGTCCGGATCTGAAATGGCCGGCCGACGTCTATCTCGAAGGTTCCGACCAGCATCGCGGCTGGTTCCACTCCTCGCTGCTCGAAAGCTGCGGCACCAGGGGCAGGGCGCCTTACGACATCGTCGTTACCCATGGTTTCACCATGGACGAGGAGGGGCGGAAAATGTCGAAGTCGCTCGGCAATACCGTCGTGCCGCAGGACGTTATCAAACAGTCGGGCGCCGATATCCTGCGGCTATGGGTGGTGACCACCGACTACTGGGAGGACCAGCGGCTCGGCAAGAACGTGCTGCAGACCAACATCGACGCCTATCGCAAGCTGCGCAACACCATCCGCTGGATGCTGGGCACGCTTGCCCATGACGATGGCGAGGACGTGCCGCTGGACAGGATGCCGGAGCTGGAGCGGCTGATGCTGCACCGGCTTGCCGAACTCGATGAGGTCGTGCGCACGGGCTACGACGCCTTCGAGTTCAAGCGCATCACCCGCACGCTGCTCGATTTCATGGTGGTCGAGCTGTCGGCCTTCTATTTCGACGTCCGCAAGGACGCGCTCTATTGCGAGGCGCCGTCCAGCATAAAGCGCAAGGCGTCCGTGCAGGTGGTACGCCAACTGTTCGACTGCCTGGTGAAATGGCTGGCGCCGATGCTGCCCTTCACCATGGAGGAGGCCTGGCTCGACCGTCACCCGGACGCCGTCTCGGTGCATCTCGACCAGTTTCCGCCAATCCCGGCCGACTGGAAGAACGAGGCGCTGGCGGAAAAATGGCGCAAGGTGCGGCAGGTTCGCCGCGTCATCACCGGCGCGCTGGAAATCGCGCGCGCCCAGAAGGTCATCGGCTCGTCTCTGGAAGCGGTGCCGGTCGTCACGCTCGATGATGCGGCGCTCGAAGCGGCGATATCGGATGTCGACATGGCCGAAATGGCGATCACCAGCGATCTGGTCATTGCGCATGGCAACGCGCCTTCCGGCGCCTTCACTCTGGACGACGTCAAGGGCGTCGCCGTGGTGGTCGAGAAGGCCGAGGACCGCGGCCTGCTCAAATGCGCGCGCTCATGGCGCTACACGGCCGATGTCGGGCAGGACAAGCAATTCCCCGAGGTTTCGGCGCGGGACGCGGCGGTGCTGCATGAATTGAAGGCGCTTGGTCGTATATAAGGCGGTGCACAAATGCCGCGGCGGGCGGCTGATCGGCCTCGGCTCGTTGCCCTTAACGAGTGGTTGAGATAAACACGCGAAACTCCGGACGACAAATTGTCGCCGGATTTCCGTCGGAAGAGCATAGGCGATGGGGACCGGACCTTTGGCCGGCGGCGATCGAGAGGCTGTCTAGAGTGGGACTTTTTGGCATGACCGAAAGAACTTGCGCGCGCGTTGCGCTGCTGGCGCCGCTTGTCGCATCCGGCCTGGCCCTGTCCGGCTGCATGGGCTCGCCGACCTACGGGACCGACAAGACCGCCTCCGCCCAGCTTGCCGGCGATCTCACCAGCGCTTTTTCAGTCATGCCGAAGAACAAGGAAAAGATCGACTACAAGCCGCGCCCCGAATTGGTGAAGCCGGCGCCGGGCCAGAAGCAACTGCCGCCGCCGCAGGACAGCGCCACGGCAAGCGCCGATTGGCCGGAATCGCCCGAGCAGCGCCGCGCTCGCCTGCGCGCCGAGGCCACGCTCAACCAGGACGATCCGTCCTACCAGGCGCAGATCGTCGATGACGTCCAGACGGATCCAACCGCGATCAAGGCTGCGATGAAGGACTCGGGTTCCAGTCATCCGCCGGCCTGGAAGCCGGCGGATTCGGACAAGGGCCGCGCCGCCGAAGTCAAGCGCCGCCTTGCCGAACAAAAGCAGGGCGACCCGAACACCCGCCGATATCTGAGCGAGCCGCCGGTGCAGTATCGCGCCGCTTCCGCAACCGCGCCGGTCGATGACCTCGGCGAGGACGAGTACAAGAAAGCACGCCGCCTCAAGCGGGAAGCGGCCGCCAAGAACAAGAGCGGCGGCATGTTCGACTGGCTGCCGTGGTAAGCTGCCGGCGCTAAGAATCCTGCGACGTTAGGGTTCGCGTCGCTCCCTGAAAAAATCCTTCAGCAGCAGGGCTGCGTCGCTCTCGGCCATGCCTGGATAGGTGTCCGGTGCATGGTGGCAGGTCGGTGAGGCGAAGAAGCGCACGCCGTTGACCACAGCGCCGCCCTTCTCGTCGGCGGCGCCGAAATAAAGCCGGCGCAGCCTGGCGAAGGAAATGGCGCCGGCGCACATGGCGCAGGGCTCCAGCGTCACATAGAGATCGTGGCCGGTGAGCCGCTCGCTCGACAGCTTGCGGCAGGCTTCGCGGATCGCCAGCATCTCGGCATGGGCGGTAGGGTCGGCAAGCTCGCGGGTGCGGTTGCCGGCACTGGCAACGACCGTATCGCCGCTGGCGATGACCGCGCCGACCGGCACTTCGCCGCGCAGGACGGCGGCTTCGGCCTCCTTCAGTGCCAGCGCCATGAAATCCGGCCGCTTCAAGCGGTTTCCATTCCGATTATCTCCTCGCTACTCCGGCGTGATCCTGTTATCTAGCGCATGATCCCGAAAACCGAAATCGGTTTTCGGAAGGGATCATGCACCAAATCAAAGTCCTACAGCGTCCTTTGCGCGTCCGTACGGACGCGCGGCGCTGTAGTGCAAACGAGCAAAGCTACATGGACGACAAAAACAAGAAATTCCCGCGCAAGAACGGCTCGAAACCATCGGGCCCGCGTGGTCGCGATGCCGCTGCTGGCAAAGGCGGCAAGCCATCCTTCGGCGCGAAAAAACCTTACGCGCCGCGCGGTGACCGCCCAATGGCGGCTGACGGCGAGCGGCCGAAGCGCGACTTCAAGAGTGGCGATAGGCCGTTCAGCAAAGGACCACGGCCCGACGGCAAGCCCTATGAAAAGCGCGAGGGGCCGCGCAAGCCATACGCCCCGCGCGGCGACCGCCCGATGGCGGCTGACGGCGAGCGGCCGAAGCGTGACTTCAAAAGCGGCGACCGGCCGTTCAGCAAGGGGCCGCGTCCGGAAGGCAAGCCTTACGAGAAGCGCGAAGGGCCGCGAAAACCGTACGCGCCGCGCGGCGACCGGCCAATGGCGGCTGACGGCGAGCGGCCGAAGCGCGACTTCAAAAGCGGCGACCGGCCGTTCAGCAAGGGGCCGCGTCCGGAAGGCAAGCCTTATGAAAAGCGCGAGGGGCCGCGCAAGCCATACGCGCCGCGCGGCGACCGGCCGGCGGCTGCCGAAGGCGAGCGCAGCGAAAGGCGCTTCGACCGTCCCAAGGGAGACTTCAGCGATCGCCCAAAACGCGACTTCGGCGATCGGCCCAAGCGCGATTTTGCCGGCGCTCGGCCCCAAGGGGCATCGGGCGGCTTCAAGCCGCGCCCGCGTCCCGCCGAAGCGACGGAAGAGGCTGGTGAGCGCATTGCCAAGCGGCTGGCCCGCGCCGGTCTTGCCTCGCGTCGCGATGCCGAGGAACTGATCGCGGCCGGCCGCGTCAAGGTTAATGGAAGGGTGCTGTCCTCGCCGGCCTTCAATGTGATGCCTGGCGACATCATCCATCTCGACGGCATGGAGATCCCGCCGATCGAGCGCACCCGGCTGTTCCTGTTCCACAAGCCGGCCGGCGTCGTTACCACCAATCGTGATCCCGAGGGCCGCAAGACCGTCTTCGACGTGCTGCCGGCCGACCTGCCGCGGCTGATGACCATCGGCCGGCTCGATATCAACACCGAAGGCCTGCTGCTGCTCACCAATGACGGCGGGCTGGCGCGCGTGCTCGAACTGCCGGCGACCGGCTGGCTCAGGCGCTACCGCGTGCGCGTCCACGGCAAGGTCGAGGAAAGTGCGCTCGCCGGCTTGCGCGAAGGCATCGCCGTCGACGGCGTCTTCTATGGCGCCATCGAGGCGACGCTCGACCGCGAGCAAGGCACCAACGCCTGGCTGACGCTTGGCCTGCGCGAAGGCAAGAACCGCGAGGTCAGGAACATACTGGGCTCGCTTGGCCTCGACGTAACGCGACTGATCCGCATTTCCTACGGACCGTTCCAACTCGACGACCTGCCCGAGGGCCATGTGCTGGAGATCAAGGGCCGGGTGCTGCGCGACCAGCTCGGCGAACGCCTGGTCGAGGAGTCCGGCGCCAATTTCGACGCTGACATCACCAAGCCGTTTTCCAACAGGCCGGTGCGGCGCGAAGCGGTGCGCGAAGAGGAACCTGAGCGGCCGAAATTCACCCGCGATGGCGAACGCCGTCCGATCGGCGAAGGCGGATTGATCAAGAACCGCAAGCGCCGCGAAGGCAGCCGCGACGAGGCGCTGGGCAAGCTGTCGACAAGTCCCGGCAGAAGCTTCGGGACGGAAAAGAGCTTTGCTGCGCGTGGCCCCAAATCTGAACGTAGCGGGCCCGAACGCGGCGGCTTTGCCGATCGCGGCCCCAAATCTGAACGTAGCGGGCCGGGCGGCTTCGGCGGCAAACCGGGCGGCGGGAAAAAGTCCGAACGCGAGCAGCGCCCGATCGAGCCGCCGGGCCAGCGCAAGGCCAATGTCTGGATGGCGCCAGGCGCGCGGCCGATCGGCAAGGGCAGGGCGGACGCCGATGCCGCCAGGGTGGCCGAAGCCAAGGAACGCAAGGCCTCGTTCAAGCCGTCTTATGGCAAGCCCGCCCATGGAGGGGGAAAGCCCGGAGGCGCAAAGCCGTTCGGCAAGCCGCGTGGCGAACGCCCAAATGATGGCGGCAAAGGCGGCGACCGGCCGCGCAGCGGCCCCAAGGGATCCAGGGGAGGCAATGCGGATCGTCGGCGGTGAGTTTCGCGGGCGTCCGCTGGCGACGCCCCGCTCAAGCGCCATCCGCCCGACCACCGACCGCACCCGCGAGGCTGTCTTCAACGTGCTTGCGCATCGTTTCCCCGATAGGCTGGTCGGCGCGCGGGTGCTCGACCTGTTCGCCGGCACCGGCGCGTTCGGCCTCGAGGCGCTGTCGCGCGGCGCATCTTATGGCGTCTTCATCGAAGAATCGGCGGAAGGGCGCGGCCTGATCCGCACCAATGTCGAGGCCTTCAGCCTCACCGGGCGTACCAAGATATTCCGTCGCGACGCTACGGCTCTCGGCGAGGCGGGCACGATGGCCGCGTTCGGCCTGGTGTTCGCCGACCCGCCCTATGGCAAGGGCCTGGGCGAGCGTGCCTTGCGCTCGGCCAAGGCCGGCGGCTGGCTCGCCCCCGGCGCGCTCTGCGTCGTCGAGGAGGCGGCAGCGGCGCCGTTCGAGGCAGGGCCGGGCTTTTCGGTTGTCGACGAGCGCAGCTATGGCGAGACGGTTATCCGCTTCATCGAGGTTGGATGAAGGGAGCGCAGCGCCTTCAAAATGACGAACAAATCAATTTGCCTGTGGCAACACCCCCGCCTATCGTCCCACCCCATGACAACCGGAGTCATTGATGACATCTCAGGCTGATTGGCTGCGCGGTACGCTTTTTGCGCTGGCTCTTGTGATGACCGGGCCGGTTCTGGCCGACAACAAGCCGGACGACGGCAAGGTGACGAATTTCCTGCTCGACAACGGCATGGAGGTCGTTGTCATCCCCGATCGCCGCGCGCCGATCGTCACTCATATGGTGTGGTACAAGTTCGGCAGCGCCGATGAGCCGCCGGGCAAGTCCGGCATCGCCCATTTCTTCGAGCATCTGATGTTCAAGGCGACGACCAACCATGCGGCCGGCGCGTTCGACCGCGCCGTCTCCGCCATCGGCGGTTCGAACAACGCTTTCACCTCCTATGACTACACCGCCTTTTACGAGACGGTGGTGCCGCAGGCGCTCGAGCAGATGATGGATTTCGAGGCCGATCGCATGCGCAACCTCATCCTCAACGACGACGTCATCGCCACCGAGCGCGACGTCATCCTCGAGGAACGCCGCTCGCGCATCGACAGCAATCCGCAGGCAGTGCTCGGCGAGGAGGTCGACGCCACGCTCTGGCAGAACCAGCCCTATCGCATTCCGGTGATCGGCTGGATGCAGGAGATGGAAAAGCTGAACCGCGCCGACGCCAAGGCTTTCTACGACAAATATTATACGCCCAACAACGCCGTGCTGGTGGTGGCCGGCGACGTCGAGCCGCAGGCGGTCAAGGCGCTGGCCGAAAAGACCTATGGCAAGGTCGCGCGTGGTCCAGACCTGCCGCCGCGCATCCGTCCGGTCGAACCCGAACAGAACACCAGGCGCACGGTGACGCTCGCTGACGCGCGTGTCAGCGTGCCGAATTTTTCGACGCAATGGGTGGTTCCCTCCTATCACACTGCGAAGCCGGGCGAAGCGGAAGCGCTGGACCTGCTGGCGGAGATCCTCGGCGGCGGCAGCCGCAGCCGGCTGTACCAGCAGCTTGTCGTCAAGCAAGGCATTGCCGCCGAGGCCGGCGCCTTTTTCCAAGGCACCATGCTCGACGCCACCAACTTCACCGTCTATGGCGCGCCGCGCGGCGACGCCAAGCTGGCCGATGTCCAGGCGGCGGTCGAGGCCGAGGTCGCCCGCATCGCCAGCGAGGGCGTCACATCGGGCGAGCTGGAGAAGGCCAAGGATCGTTTCGTCCGCTCGATGATCTTTGCCCGCGACAAGCAGGATTCGATGGCCAACATCTACGGCGCGACGCTCGCCACCGGCGGCAACGTCAGGGATGTAGAGGAATGGCCGGGCCGCATCCGCAAGGTCACCGCCGACGAAGTCAGGCAGGTTGCGGCGCGCTATCTCAATCTCAACCATTCGACATCAGGCTATCTCTTGCCGCAGACACAGGCAGGGAATTGATGTGATGACGAGCTTGAGCGTTTGCGCTGCCCCTCACCTGCCTGCCGGCATCCTCTCCCCGTATAGTGACGGGGAGAGGGGCGCTGTCATCGACGGTTTCGCCAATCACCAGCGTTCGGAAGAAGGGCGCGGGCATTGCGGCCAGCCCCTTCTCCCCGTCACTATACGGGGAGAAGTGCCCGGCAGGGCGATGAGGGGCGGCGCTGACTCCGACAGCTATTCGTCTCGAAAATCAGTCGGAAGCTACCATTTATCCGAAGCGATTGCGCCGAAGCGTGTTGCCACCCCTTTAGTTACCCTGCTCCTCTCCCTCGTCTTCCTCGTCCTGCCGGCGCTTTCCGCTCGTGCGGCCATGAGCATCCAGGAGGTGACGTCGTCAAAGGGCATCACCGCCTGGCTGGTGGAGGACTATTCCGTGCCGCTCGTCGCCATCCGCTTCGCCTTCGACGGCGGCACGACGCAGGATCCCGCTGGAAAGGTGGGCCTTGCCAATCTGATGAGCGGCCTGTTCGACGAGGGCGCCGGCAATCTCGACAGCGAGTCCTTCCAGATCAAGCTCGACGACGTCGGCGCCGAGATGAGCTTCGAAGCGGCGCGCGACGGCATCTATGGCTCGATGCGCATGCTTGCCGAGCAGCGCGACGCGGCGTTCGACCTGTTGCGGCTGGCGGTCACCGAGCCGCGTTTCGACCAGGCGCCAATCGACCGCATTCGCGCGCAAGTGCTGTCCGGCATCATCGCCAACGAGCTTGACCCGGACACACTCGCCCAGCGCAAATGGCTGGAGGCACTATACGGCACCCATCCCTATGCGCGGCCCGAAGAGGGCACCAGGCAAAGCATCGCCACCATCACGCCGGACAATCTCATCGCCTTTCACAAGGCGAATTTCGCTCGTGATGGCCTGCATGTGGCGGTGGTCGGTGCCATCGATGCCGAGACGTTGAAGAAAAAGCTCGATATGGTCTTCGGCGGCCTGCCGCAGCATCAGGCGCTCGCGCCCGTCGCCGATGTCGATCCGAAACTCAACCAGCAGCTCGAGGTCAATTACGACCAGCCCCAGACGTCGCTGCAACTCGCCTATCCCGGCGTCGAGCGGAGTGCGCCGGATTTCTTCGCCGCAGTTCTGATGAACGAGATCCTCGGCGGCAGCGCCTTCACCTCGCGGCTGTTCGAAGAGGTGCGTGAAAAACGCGGCCTGGCCTACAGCGTCAGTTCCGACCTGGTCGACCACCAGCACGCCGACGCCCTGGCCATCACCACGGCGACCCGCGCGGACCGGGCGGCCGAGACTTTGGCTGTGGTGCGCGAGGTGGTGAAGCGCATGGCCCAGGAAGGGCCGACCGAAGCGGAACTGGCGGCGACCAAGAAATACTTGATCGGCGCCTACGCCATCAACAATCTGAACTCCTCCGGCGCCATCGCCGCGACGCTGCTCGAGCTGCAGCTCGACAAGCTCGGCAGCGACTATATGCAGCGCCGCGCCGCCCTCATCGACGCGGTGACGCTGGATCAGGTCAAGGCGGCGGCGAAAAAGCTGCTTTCCGCCGAGCCGGCCATCATGGTCGTCGGGCCGAAGCACGGCGAGGCCAAGGAGGAATGAGCCCAAATGGGGGGCAGGGGATGAGCCCGAGCTTCGGCATCGCCTTCGGCGGCGGCGGCGCGCGCGGGCTGGCGCATATCCATGTCATCGAGGTGCTGGACGAGCTGGGTATAAGGCCGGTCGCCATATCAGGCTCATCGATCGGCGCCATCATGGGCGCCGGCATGGCTTCGGGCATGGCCGGCAGCGACATTCACCACTACATGCGCTCGATCCTCGGCCGCCGCGCCGAGGTGGCGGCGCGCATGTGGCGGGCGCGGCCAGGCACCTTTGCCGAGGCGCTGCAGGGCGGGCTGGGTGTCACCCAGTTCAATGTCGAGCGCATCCTCAAGGCATTCATGCCCGACGCCATACCCGAAAGCTTCGCCGATCTGAAAATACCGCTGAAGGTGACGGCCACGGATTTCTTCGGCCATAAGCTCGCCGTGCTGAGCGACGGCGACCTGCATTCAGCGCTTGCCGCCTCGGCGGCTATTCCCGCGGTATTTCGCCCGGTGATGCGCGACGGCAGGCTGCTGATCGACGGCGGCATCTACAATCCGGTGCCGTTCGACCTGATCGAGGACGACGCCGACATCATCATCGCCGTCGACGTCGTTGGCGCGCCGGCCAAAGGCGGGCGCAAATACCCGACCTCCGTCGACCTGATGTTCGGTGCCACGCAATTGATGATGCAGTCGATCATCGCCGCCAAGCTGAGGCAATGCCAGCCGGACATACTGGTCAGGCCGGCGGTGTCGAAATACCGCGTGCTCGATTTCATGAAAATCGACGCCTTGATGGCCGAAACGGCTGATATCAAAGACGAGCTGAAGCGGGAGATCGAGAAGGCGGTGGAGATGCGGGCCAAGGTCGACACGAGCAGGCGCACCAAGCAGGTGGGGGGCGTGGCGCGGAAAGCCTGATGCTCGGTTGCCTCATCGAAACAAGCGCAAGCGCTGAACATTAGAAACGCACTGACTGCCAAGCCAGAACTGATCAAGACCATCCGCGGCGTTGGATACCTGTATCCAAAGCGGTGAACGAGTGTGGTTCAGGGACCAGGCTGCCAGGCGGGCGGAACGATCTGCATGACGAGGCGCATCAGATCGGCCTGGCGGGAGGCGCCGGTCTTCTGGAAGATATTGTCGAGATGGGTCTTGGCGGTCGCGTTGGCAATGTGAAGGCTGGCGGCGGTCTCGGCCAAGGTGTGCCCGGCGACAAGGCTGGCGAGCACGCGGGTTTCGGCCAGCGTAAGCCCAAAGGCTCTCGCCAGCATTCCGGCGGCGTCATGCTCGTCCGGTGCATTGCCGATGAACACCGCGGCTACCGCCGCGGGTTCCATGTCGGCGCGCAGGTCGCCGCCGGCCATCGGCAGCACGCGGGCGAAGACGGGCGGCAGGCCGGATTCGCTGAGGAGGACGGCAAGCCCTGTCTTGCCGATGCTGACCTCATCCTGAGCCGCAAGCATGATGGCGCTGTGAAGTTCCCTGGAAGCCGACGGGATCTTCGCTTGCAGAATGCCCCGGACATCCTGGATCGGGCCGCCGCTCCGCAGCATGTGCTTGGCCGAGCGGTTGGCGTGCAGGACGGCGCCACGTTCATTGGTGAGGACCACGGCGCATGTGAGCGCATCGAGTGCCTCGGCCATTCCTGCGCGCTCGACAGTGCCGATGTCCAGCATGTTGCTGATTATCACCGAACGGCGCACATGCGGCTGCAACAGTCTGCCAAGCTTGATTTCGCGCTCGGTGATAATGCCTTGCCGCTTATGCCGAGCAACGGCGAAGCCGGCAAGGCGGGTAGGGGTGTGGATCAGGAAGAACGACATGACGTCGACCAGGCCTTGCGGCTTCAGGCACTCCTGAAAATACCGGGAGGTCTCCAGGTAGGTTTGAGGGATATGGCGTGAGACCACATGCGGCATATCGAGCGAAGGCCATGTCGAGAGATCCTCGAGCAGCCGGGCGTGGATCTCGGGGATATATTTCGCCTGTTGCTCCAGCCAGTACGGCTCTATGCCCACGGTCCTGTAGATCAGCAGCCGGTCGTTGGCGAGGTCGTCAAGCTGCAGGACCGCAGTCTGGGCGTCGAGCGCATCCCTGATTCCGGCAAGCGCGTGCTCCCATCGCTCCGGGTCGAGTGCGCAATCGTAGATCGAGCCGATCAGCTTCGACAGCTCATGATGCGACAATGCCTTGGCCATCGACGGCCCCCTCGCATGTCGACAGCGCGTCCGATGCGGGCGGAAAGCCGCGCCCTCTCACAGGTGCTCTCGCTTCTCCAACTTTAGCGATCGCTTAAATTCCGATTATCTCCCCCAAACAGGGGATGCGCAAGCACCCGGGCGGTGAAATACTCTCGCCCCAGAAGATAAGGTCACACTTAACTGTGACAACCAGTGGGTTCAGCGCGTTCTCGGCTCGCGGACCTTCGCCACTGTGATGCAGCCGGGGGGACTAATCCAGAATTCTGCCTGCGTGCGCCGATTATCACGGCGCGACCGTCTATTGCTGAAACCTTGAGCCGGGCTCGACCCGGACAATTCGGAATGGAGCAGCATTATGTACAAGTACATTGCTTTTGCAGCACTTTGCATCGCGGCGATGCCCGCGCATGCCGGCGAGCTTGGAGCCATGAAGGCCGAAAGCATCGATCTCGCCGGTTTCCTTGGTGTCGTCTATTACACGCCGCAGGAGGACGGCTATCGGGTGGTCACCACGATCGCGCAGGGCGAGGCTGGCTTGCCCGTGCGTTTCGTGGCGACACTGACCGAGAACCAGATAGTCGCGGTCTCCGTGCCGGGCAAGCTGGGAGAGTCGGACCAGATCATCGAGATATCGCGTGTCGGCGGCAAGCTCGTCGTCAGTCCGCAGGCTATAGACGGAATCGTGGTATCTTCCCCGAAGCTCGCCGTTGACTGATCCAAGGTCGAGTGAGGCGATCCAAGGTTGGTGATTCAGAGGCGGGTGCCTTGCGGCGGCGCTGGATGAGCCTGCAACGTCGGCGACAGACGACGTCTGCATGGCTCGTCCTGTGTGTTGTCGTCTTTACCGTCGGCGCCGGCTTCGGCGCCCAGGCTGAGCTGGCCCCGGGCAAGTTCTACGAAATTGTCGGCGGCAAGGTCGATGCGCGGACCTATAACGGCTTCCGTCGCTATCATGGCAGCTGCAATCACTGCCATGGTCCCGACGGCATGGGCTCGACCTTCGCCTCGGCCCTTGTCGACCGGCTGCCCGATCTCGAGGTCTTTCGGCGCAACGTTCGCGACGGTGTGCGCAGCGGCCCTTCGGTGATGAAGGGCTTCGCCGACGACCCCAACGTCGCTCCTTACATCGACGACATCTACGCCTACCTGCAGGCCCGCGCCGACGGTGCGCTTGGCCGAGGACGGCCTGAGCGGCTTGAACGCTAGAGCGGCTGGCTGCTGATCGCAGGTTGCCGGCTTCACCAGACGACGGTGAGACGATTGTCGTCCGCGAGCGCCACATGCGTGCCGAAAGATGAGCACTCGCGCTCAAGCATGGCTGCGAGCCAGGCGGCATCTTCGCGCAGGGCGCGGTTTAGCCGGAACCTGGCGAGCTGGAACGGCACCAGCTCGAGCGAAACAAGCGTACCGTCCGGTATGGCGAGCCGCGGCAGGTACATCAGCGCAAGCTCACCACGAAACGTTTCATTGCCGGTGATTCCCTCATAGTCGGTGAGGAAGTCGCCGCATCCGTAGAGGATCAACCGGCCGTGATGGATTTCGATCGGCTTGGGATGGTGGGAGGAGTGCCCATGCACGACATCGAAACCTGCAACATCGATGAGAGCATGGGCAAGTGCGCGGTCTTCCGCCGGAACCTGGTAGCCCCAGTTGCCGCCCCAGTGGATCGAGGCCACCGCGAGGTCGCCAGGCTGTTTTATGGCTTGCACGGATCGGGCGATCTGCTCGAGCGACCGGGCCGAGAGATCCGCCAGCAAATTGATGCCTGGCTTGTAAGCTCCGGCTGCCCATGAAGTTGGAACGCCGCTCGACTCGAGCGCGAAGCCGAAGACCAGCACGCGGCCCCCGCCGGCCGGTTCAATGACGGCAGGCGCCGCCGCCTCGTCGGCGTCAAGCCCTGCCCCGGCATAGGCGAGGCCGGCAAGCCGCAGCGTATCGAGGGTCTCGACGAGGCCAGGCTCATCCCAGTCGAGCACATGGTTGTTGGCGAGCACGCAGCAGTTTATCCGTGCCGCCGCCAGGCAGCCGATGTTTGCCGGGTTCATCTTGTAATTGATCCCCTTGGGCGCCAAGGACAGGCTGGTGGTGATGCTGGTCTCGAGATTGATGATCCGCGCATCGGGCGCTTCACGACCCAATTCGTTAAGCGCATCGCCCCAGACATACGCCTCGTCGACCTTTCTCGGGATCGGGCCATTGACGCGTTCGGCAAGCTCGACATAGGTCGTCGCCGATTTGACAAAGCGCTCGCCAAGGTGCGGATTGCCGGGACTGGCGAGGACCTGATCGATGCCGCGCCCGAGCATCACGTCGCCGCACAGGAACAGCTTTGCGCTGCTTCGGACGGACCGTTCAGATCCTGCGGCGGCGTTGTTCGCGATCTGCGGCATCGCTCTCGAATCTCCTGCGTGCCAACACCCGGTGACCCCAAGGGGTTCCCAGCCAATTTGCGCGGATCGCATCGCGCGCCGCGAGATCAACCTGTTCGTCGACCACAGCCAGATCGTTCGGCTCGAGGCGCATCGCTCCGGCATCTGGGGAACCAAGAGCACCTGGGGGCGGATTCAGAATATCGGGTGAGGGGGCTGAGCGGCCTCGTTCCAGCTTGGGTTCCTCGCCCCCACGAAAGTGGGGAGAGGTGGCTCGGCGAAGCCGAGACGGAGAGGGGACTGCGCCTGCAAAGAAAGACCCCTCTCCGGGGGCGGCGGGGGCCCCCCCCCCCCCCCCCCGCGCCGGGGGGGGGGCCCCCCGGGAGGGGCCGGCGGCGCCGGGGGGGCGGGGGGGGGGGGGGGCGCCCGCG
>NZ_JBVVQE010000076.1:0-33858 GCF_055811435.1 Mesorhizobium sp. WSM4837 | reverse complement strand
CTATAAAACAACAACCCATAACAAAAAACGGCCGCCCCCCCCGCCCCCCCGGGGGGGGGGGGGGGGGGGTTTTTTTGGCGCGGGCCCCCCCCCCCCCCCCGCCGCCAACGCTGCTCGCGCATGGAGGAGCACACGGCAGATGGGCGATTTCACGCGCATCACGATCGATTTCCAGACCTCGCACCTGGTGTTTCCGACACTGATCGGCGGCATTCTGCTTGCGCTGGGGATGGCCATTCTCATCACGCGCCGGCAGGCGATCGCCGGCGCCGGCCGGTACTGGTCGCAGACCTTGGCGGCGATGGACAAGCTGCGCTTCTTCGGGACGATCGCTTTGACGCTGGTTTATTTCCTGCTGATGGTCCCTGTCGGTGACATCTGGCCCAACACGGGCATGGGCTTCCTAATCTGCTCCATCCCGTTCGTGGCGCTCAGCGGGCTGCTCTACCTGCAGGAGCGTACAAGGTCCGCCGTCATCGTGCTTGGCGTGGTGGCGGTCGCCGCGCCCGTGCTGGTGTGGTGGGTGTTCGCGCACGTCTTCTTCCTGACGCTGCCCTGACCGGGAGAACCCAATGGAACTGTTCGGTTTCGTCACGCCTCTGTTCGTTCTGCTGATCGCCGGCGGAACGGCGATCGGCATCGTATTCGGCGTCATTCCCGGCCTGACGGCGACGATGGCGGTGGCCGTCTGCCTGCCGATGACCTACTCGCTCGGGCTCGAGAACGGCCTCGCGCTGCTGATCGGTCTCTATGTCGGCGGCATCTCGGGCGGGGTGGTGCCGGCGATCCTCAACGGCATACCCGGCACGCCGTCGTCAGTGGCGACCACGTTCGACGGCTTCCAGATGGCCCGTCAGGGCAAAGGCGAGCAGGCGATGCGCATCGCGATCATCGGCTCGCTGATTGGCGGCCTGATCTCGCTGGCGGCGCTCTACCTGTTCACGCCGTGGCTGGCCGATTTCGCGATCCGCTTCTCCTACGTCGAAAAGTTCCTGATCATCCTGTTCGCGCTGACGGTGATGGGCGCGCTGTCGAGCGACATGCTGCTGGGCATCTTCTCGGGTTTCCTGGGCATCTTTGTCAGCCTCGTCGGGGTCTATGACGTGACCGACGGCGGCAACGGCCATTTCCGGTTGATCCCGCCCGGCATGGAGGACATCCTCTACGGCGGCTTCGCGCTGCTGCCGGTGCTAATCGCGCTGTTCGGGCTGACGACGGTGCTGGAGGAGGCCGAGATCGGCATGCCGAAGGGGCCTTCGGTCAAGGAACTGGAGTCGGGCGGCAGGTCGAAGTTCTCGTGCTCGATATTTCGGGGCCAGACGCTCAATCTTATCCGCTCGTCGGGCATCGGCACCTTCGTCGGAATCCTGCCGGGGATCGGCGGGTCGGCAGCGTCGATCCTCGCCTACACGGCGGCGAAGACGAGTTCGTCGCATCCTGAGACGTTCGGCAAGGGCGAACCGGCGGGCGTCATTGCTTCGGAGACGAGCAACAACGCGCTGACCGGAGGGGCGCTGGTGCCTCTGCTGTCGCTCGGGATCCCGGGAGATTCGACCACTGCCCTTCTGATCGGCGCCTTCGCGCTTCAGGGCATCCAGGTCGGGCCCCTGTTCATAGGCCAGCATCCGGAAACGTGGAACTCGATGATCATCGCGATGCTGCTCGCCAACCTGGTCACGTTCGCGATGATGTACTACGCGATCCGCTGGTTCTCGCTGGCGGTGGCGATCCCGAAGGCGATCCTCTATCCGGTCATCCTGATGATGTGCGTCATCGGCGCCTACACGATCAATTACGGCATCATGTTCGACGTCTGGACGCTGCTCTTCTTCGGCGTGCTAGGCTGGATCGGCGTCAAGCTGGGGCTGGAGGTCGCGCCGTTCATCATCGGCTTCATCCTTGGCCCCTCGGCCGAGATCTATTTCGTCAAGAGCCTGGAATCGTTCGGCGATCTCATGATCTTCTTCACCAAGAGCTGGATTGCCGCTTTCCTGTGGCTGCTTATCGTGGCGTCGATCGCAGTTTCGGTCGTCATCGGCTGGCGCCAGCGCGCGGAAAAGCTCGCCGCCGGTTGAAACTTGCCTTTCGGGCCGGCCGAAGAAATAAGTCGTACATGGTTGTGGATGAAACTTCGACGCGCGCTAGGCGCAGACGCCCGTCAGGGGCGGTGACCATGCAGACGGTCGGCCGTTTGGCCGGCGTCTCTCAGGTCACGGTCTCACGCGCGCTTTCGGAACCGTCGAAAGTCTCTCGGGAGACTCTCAGGCGCATCCACGAGGCGATCCGAGTCACCGGGTTCGTTCCAAACGCGCTCGCCGGCGCGCTGGCCTCCCAAAGGAGCATGCTGGTTTCGGCGTTGGTACCGTCCATCTCGAACATCGTCTATGCCTCGATGATCGCCTCGTTCAACGAACGCATGCGCGCGCGCGGCTACCAAATCCTGTTGTCGGAGACAGGTTTCGACCCCGGCGACGAGGAGGCGTTCATCGCCACCCACCTTTCGCGCCGGCCCGACGCGGTGCTGCTCACGGGCATTCACCACTCCGCCCAGGCGCGGCGTATGCTGCTGGCGGCCGGCATACCGGTCGTCGAGGTCTGGGACATCAGCACGACACCGATCGACATCTGTGTCGGCTTCTCGCATGTCGAGGCCGGCCGTGCGGCGGCCGAATTCGCTGTCGAGGCAGGGTATCGCCGCGCGGCCTGCGTGTCGGCCGGCGACGAGCGGGCGCGCCGGCGCCAGCAGGCGTTCTCGGACCGCTTCGAGCGGAGTAGCGGCCATGCCGTCCTGAAAGCGGCTTTCGACGCGCCGGCGACTCTGGCCAACGGCCGCGCCGGGCTTTCGCGCCTGCTGCGGGAAGGCTTTTCAGGCGGCGTGGTGTTCTGCAGTTCCGACCTGCTTGCGCACGGCGTTCTGATCGAGGCGCATGCCCAAGGCCTCTCGGTCCCCGGCGACGTCGCGGTGGTCGGCTTCGGAGACCAGGACTACGCCGCCGCGTTGGAGCCCGCGCTAACCACCATACGCGTCGATCGTGAAGCGCTCGGCGCAGCCGCCGCCGAGACCATATTGTCGCGCTTCCGCGGCGAGGATCAGCCGCAAAACGTCATCGACATCGGGTTCAGGATCATTCGGCGAGCATCAGCCTGAGCACGTTTCGACGGCACCCCCGTGGACCCTGTGAAGCGATGTCAGGTTCCACAAACCAGTTGTAACGACGCGCTTCCTGCATCATCGCGATGAAGGCCGGCGCCATCAGGAGATTGGTGGTTGCGCCGCCGGTGCCGAGGGCTTTCGCCATGCTTGCCGGCTTAGGCCGTGCTCCTCCAGACGCCCGTATGTTCATAGATCGCGTCACGTAGCGCCCTGACGTCACGGTTGATCTGGTTGAGATGGGCTGGGCTTTGTCCTGAGGAGGAAAGCAGAGCGTCAGCAAGGCAACCTGCACGAGATCTGAGTTCGCGTCCCTTATCAGTCAGCGCAACCACGACCTGCCTCTCGTTCGCGGGATTGCGTGTCCGGCGCAGAAGTCCTGCCGCTTCGAGCCGTTTGAGCAAGGGCGTCAGAGTGCTCGACTCCAGCGCTAGCCTTTCGGCGATGCCGCCAACGGTCAGCTTGTCCTCGCGCCAGAGGACATTGAGTACGAGGTATTGGGGATAGGTCAGGCCCAAATCGTCCAGCAGTGGCTTGTACACTCTCTGGATCGCCATGCCGGCAGAGTAGATCGCGTAACAGAGCTGATCGTCGAGCGGCAATGGGTTGTTGAGTCTTTTCGGCGGCATGGGTGGCTCTCCTTGGACCCGATATAGCCTACCCGATCCCAAAAAAGAATATCGCGATAAAAATTATACTGGACACATCGCGGCCGGAGTCGTAGAGAAAGATATCGCAATAATTGTTATCGGATTAACAAGAGGAGATCAGCATGACTTCCAGGACGACCAACCTTCTGGCCGCAACTGTCGCCGTCGCAGGAATTGCCGCAGCCACGGCCACTCACTCTGCCGAGATAATTCCCGACAACCAGACCGTCCGGAACGTGGTGCTGGTGCACGGCGCGTTCGCTGATGGATCGGGTTGGCGCGGCGTCTATGACGAACTGACCGCCCGCGGCTATCGTGTGTCGATCGTCCAGAACCCGCTTACCTCGCTTGCGGACGACGTTGCCGCAACCAAACGCATTCTTGACCGTCAGGATGGACCTGCGGTCCTTGTGGGACATTCCTGGGGCGGCACGGTGATAACGGAAGCAGGTACCCATTCAAACGTGACAGGCCTGGTTTACGTATCGGCGTTGTCGCCGGATGCCGGAGAGACGACTGCGCAGCAGTACGAGGGTTACCAGACCCCGCCTGAATTTGTCATCGAAACCACCGCGGACGGCTTCGGCTTCGTTTCTCCCGAAAAGTTCAAGATTGGCTTCGCCAACGACGCGACGGACGCGGATGCCGCTTTCATGCGGGATTCTCAGGTGCCGATAAACATGTCCGCCTTCGCAACCAGGCTCGAGCATGCCGCCTGGCGAAGCAAGCCGAGCTGGGCAGTGATTGCTACCGACGACAAAGCCTTCGATCAGCGTATGTTGCAAGCGATGGCGAAGCGCATCGGGGCGACAATCACGGAGGTCGCGGCAAGCCATGCGGTCTTTATGACTCAGCCAAAGGTCGTCGCTGACGTGATCGACGACGCTGCCCGCAAGGGATCTGTCGAGGCGCAATAGTTCGGCCACGCGCCGTGTGCGGACATTTCGAGCTTTAAGCTGTCATAAACGAAAATACGGCCGCCGGATGGCTCATCCGGCGGTTTTGTTTCGAGAGTGTTTCTCTCCGACTCGCAGACCACTGCCGGTTGTCTCCTTGAAGGCAATCCGGCAGTGGACTGCGCTGGCACTTCTTCGCTACGACCAAGGCGGTCGAGGAATGTCCAGGTTCAGGCTCGGCCGGGACGTCGACGCGGTGTCCAAGCAGTCGTCCGACTTGCTGCACCTGTTCCGCAGGGAATTGCTGGCCGTCAACGAGAACTTCCGGCTGGCCGGCGCGGAGCTCGCCCGCTCGGTGCTGGGCTGGATCGGCGGCGCGGCACCCGGCTCCTTGCAGAGCCTGAGCAAGCCGACCGGGGTTATGGCCTATCGCCGTCCCGACTAGAGCGGATGCGGTCAAATTGAGCCATCCCGCTCCATCTATTTGTCTTAGCCGCATTTCTGCGACGCCGAGTGATTCCACTTGGCTGCAAAATGCGCGCTGCTGACTGGCAGCCTTGGGGCCGAAAACAGACCGGCAGCTTCGGTCTGCAAATCGTCCAGAGCGGACATATACGTTGGGCGCGGGCATCGTCGTGAGACGCGCGGCCGCAAGGACACTTCGACGTTGCCGCTCCCGCCCTACGGCCTCAAGATTGACTCAGCGCTCGACGCATTCTGGCAGGTGCACAGGCTTTTCGAAACGGGCCACCGCTTCTGCCTTTGCACAGGGCGGGAAACCGGCGAGCCGCATGGTCTCGATGAGCCGCCGCCTGTCGTCTTCATTTGTGTCAGGAAGGCTAACAAATCCCTCTATGGTAAGATCGGGAAACCATTTCAGTGCTTCCGCAAGCGCGGTTTTCGCTTCCGCCGTTCGGCCGGAGGCGGCCAGCGCAGCTGGGCGATATACCCACATCCGTCGACCGTAGTTCTCCGGACCCATTTGCTTCTGCATGCGAAGCGCGTCTTCATAGCGTCCGGCCATGAAATAGGCAGCAGCAAAAAGCCTCGTACTCGCCATCGGGTAGTTCGGGTTAAGGCGGATTGCCCGATCGGCCATCTCGGCACCGCGCTGCGGCTCGCCGAAGCTGGATGCCAAGAAAGCGTAGAAGCTCAGAATTTCGAACTGGTTCGGCGCCATGCGTAGCGCCGTGTCGAATTCCATCTTGGCACGTGCAAGATCATTCCTGTCGCCGAAACTGAAGCCCAGCACGGCGTGCGCCTCCGCGTCGCTCGGGTCGAGCATGACCGCACGTTCGGCAGCCTCGGCGGCCAGTCGGAAGTTGGCCTCGAAATCGGCGCCGAAACTGGGCATGACGCCATACGCGTGATAGAGCTCGACCCAGGCGCGCGCGAGCCCCGGGTCGAATTCGACGGCGCGTTTGAGGAGCTTGATGGCCTCCTCGACATCGGCGCGATTCATCTTCGCAAGCTTTTCCGTGCCGAGCAGGTACAGCTCGTAGGCAGTAAGGTCGCTTGGCGGCTTGCGATGCGCCGCAATCCGGCCTGCAACCTCGATCACGCCGTGCCCGCCGCCGAGGCGGTTGGAGACCTGCTCGGAGATCTCCGTCTGGATAGCGAACAGATCTTCGTCGGGCCGGTCCCAGCGGTCCGACCATAGATGTTTGCCGGTTGCCGCGTCGAGGAGCTGCGCAGTGATGCGCAGCCGGCCGGCCTGGCGCTGGATTGAGCCTTCGACCACGAAACCGACCCCGAGCGTTTTGGCGATCTCGGCCAAACCGATCGATCTTCCGGCATATGTTTCAGTAGAGTCGTGCGCGATTACTTGAAATTCCGGGAAACGTGCGAGATCGGTGATGATTTCTTCGGTCAGGCCGTTGCCCAGTCGGCGTGCGGACGTCTCCTCACCCAACACGTCGAAGGGCAGCACCGCGACCAAAGGCTTGCCGCCAGGGGAGAGGGGCCGCAGCATCCACCCTGCAACAGCGGCGACAGCAAGCACAATCAGTAGCGACCCCACAAAGGCGGCGAGCGGTCGCTGGAGCGCGCGATTACTCGTCCGGCTCGTGGCGGGCATCGCAGCCGCATTCGCCTCCGGCAGCGCCAGCACGTAGCCGCGCCGCGACTTGGTCTTCAGGATGGCATGTCCGTCATCCTTCAGTGCGCGTCGGATCTCGTGGATGCATTGCACCAAGCTGTCGTCAGTGACTGCCGTTCCCGCCCACACCGACTGCATCAGCTCACCCTTGGTGACGAGTCGGTTGGGGTTGTTCGACAAATAGCGGAGCACCGCGAACGCCTGCGGCCTGAGATCAATCGGATTGCCCGGCCCGTCGCTCAGCGTTTCGTTGCTCAGGTCCGCAACTACCCCATTGATAAGGAGCCTGGTCGGCGCCGGGGTGTTCATCGGCTATCTCAATGTCGCTGTCTTGCCTGCCTCGCTTCTTACCATAGTTTTCGGCGCCTGGACTGTCGCCCGATCGTCGTTTCTTCGGCAAAAGATCGTACGGCATTCGTTACTCGACAAGCCCTTCGGCTCACCCTCATGGCAACGTCTTCGGCATTGTCCCGAACAGCCGCCCAACCACAAACTCGTTGCATCGAGAGGAAGACCCACCCATGAAGCCGCGATCAGTCAACGCACGTCGTATCGGCATACTTGTGTTCTCACTGTGTGCTCTCGGGCTCATTCCCTCAGCGCCGATGGCCGCGGATGCCAAATTGGTCGTCGAGCCGGTGGTCGAGAAAAAGGTGAAGGAACTGCCACCCGGACCATTGTTCTGGCGGTTGGAGAATTTCCCCACCCTGGCCCAGGCCCAGGGCGCTGCGGGCTCCACCTCGCTTGCGGCGGAGGTCGCAGGCAAGGTCTGGCTGTTCACGCTTGGGCCGAAGGACGGCGCCACTGCCGGCGGAACCAAGGTAACTGAGATTGGTCCCCTCCCATCGGTCAGCGCGAGCGAATACTTGCTGCGCATCAACCGTGCCGGGGGCGCGCCCGGCGCCAAGTCGTCGATCCATTCACATCCGGGACCGGAGGCCTTCTATGTCCTGGCCGGCAAGCTCGGCCAGAGGACGCCCCACGGCGTGGCTTATGCCGAAGCCGAAACGACCATGGTCGGGCATGGCGCCGATACTCCTATGGAAGTGTTCAACGCCGGAACAACCGATCTCGATCAGTTGGCCATCTTCGTGGTGGATGCCAATCGGCCGTTCTCGTCGCCGGCCAGCCTCGATTGAAGCGACATTTCGCTGGGTCGCGCGAATGTTTGGACGGCGACGAGGCGCCACCCCGGCGCTTTCATCACGGCGCGGTATCTACAAGAGCGGCGCATGCTGTTCAGGTATCGCGTCCGCTTGCCCCGAATGCAAATCCTCGATCGCCGCGGCGCGGGCGCCGTTGCGCTGGCATCAACCTGGCCTGCTGCTCCATATGGCGCAACCACGATTTCCACCGTGGCCGCTGACAATGTCGGCTTTCAGGCGGTGGCAAAGCTGACTTTAGGGGCCGATATCAGGCGCTAACCTGCCGCTCCGCTCCCCCAAGGGCCATGGAAAGCGCCCGGCCCGTCGATACGCTCGAAGCCGTGCGCGCCGAAGAAATCGCGTTGCGCCTGGATCAGGTTCGAGGTGCCGCGGCCCTGGCGATAGCTGTCGAAATAGGCAAGCGCCGACGACAGCGCCGGCACCGGCGAGCCGGCTTCCGACGCCCTTGCCACGATGCGCCGCAGCGACGGATGCGCCTCCTGCATCATCGCGATGAAGGCCGGTGCCATCAAAAGATTGGTGGCCGCCCCGCCGGTGCCGAAGGCTTCCGCCATGGTGTCCAGCAATTGCGAGCGGATGATGCAGCCTGCCCGCCAGATCTTGGCGATGGTCGGCATCGGCAGGTTCCAGTTGAATTCCTTCGATGCGCCGCTCATCACCGCAAAGCCTTGCGCGTAGGCTGATATCTTGCCGGCGAACAGCGCCAGTTCGAGATCGCCAAGAAGCGCGTCCTTGTCTCCGGAAATGGTGGTCACGCCGCCTTTGCCATAGGCGTTTTCGGCGGCCAGCCGCTCGTCCTTGATCGACGACAGCACGCGCGCCGCCACCGCGGCCTCGATCGCGGTGGCCGGAATGCCGAGCTGCTGCGCCTCGATCACCGACCATTTGCCGGTGCCCTTCTGGCCGGCGCGGTCGAGGATGATATCGACCACCGGCTTGCCTGTCTTCGGATCGTCGGCGTCCAGCACCTTGGCGGTGATCTCGATCAGGTAGGAGTTGAGCCGGCCCTTGTTCCAGCCGGCAAACACCTGTGCGATCTCCTTCGGCCCCATGCTTAAGCCGTCGCGCAAAATGCCGTAGATCTCGGCGATCATCTGCATGTCGGCATATTCGATGCCGTTATGGATGGTCTTGACGAAGTGCCCCGCGCCATCGGTGCCAAGCCATGCCGCACAGGGTTCATCCCTGAACTTGGCCGAAATGGCGGTCAGCACCTTTTCGACGCGTTTCCAGGACTCTTCGGTGCCGCCGACCATGATCGACGGTCCATGGCGCGCGCCCTCCTCGCCGCCGGACACGCCCATGCCGATGAAGGTGCGACCCGAATCGGAAAGCTCGGAGAAGCGCCGCATCGTGTCGCGGAAATTGGCATTGCCGGCATCGATGACGATGTCGTTGGCCGACAGCGCGCCGCGCAGTGCCGCGATCTGCTCGTCGACCGGCTTGCCGGCCAGCACCATGATGATGATCGGCCGTGGCGGCCGGATGGCGGCGGCGAGTTCCTCCAGGCTGTAGCAGGGCACCACCATGTTCTTCAGCGCCCCGGCATTCTCGACGAAGGCGTCGGTGCGTGCCGCGGTGCGGTTGAAAACGGCTATACGGTGCCCCTTCTCGGCGATGTTGAGCGCCAGGTTGGAGCCCATCGTGCCAAGGCCGATCAGACCGATTTCGGCTTTTTCCATCGTTTCTTCCCTGCTTTCGGATCTTTTGTTGAGGCCGCGCATTGTGGCGACGACCATTCTTGTCGGGATGCCATTCTTGCCGGATGATTGACGGGCCTTCAGGGCCGCGTCAACCGCACTCGCCGAATTGTGTTGCAGCTGTCCTCATGGCCTGATGTCGATCGGCGCCTCTATCTTCACCATCTCGAAATCCGAGACGAGAATATCGAGCCGTGCCGTCCATCGGCCGGGAACCGGGACGACGAGACCGTCGATGCGCCAGGTGCCGTCGCCTGGCTTTGTCGCCGCGCGCTTGATCGGCTCGATCCCGGCATCGGGTTTTGACAGCACCAGCGTCACTTGTTCAGCGTCGAGCGGGCCGAAATCGCCGGTCATGATGACGATCGAGGCGGCAACCGGTCCAACATGGCCGGGTGTGATGCTGAGGTCGGCCATCGCCTTCGGCGTGTGGATATGCACCGACGCCGGCTGCGCTGCTGCGATCGCCAGGGCGCGTGGCGGCGGCGTGAAGCGCCAGCCGGCGGCAACGCCGAATATCGCCAGAACGATCAGCATCTCAATGCCGATCGAGCGGACCAGCCTCTTCTGTACTTCCGTCTCTCCCGCTTCCGCGGGACCGGTCAGCTTCCAGCGGTTGATGGCGGCCAGAGTGAACAGAAACAACAGCAGCGCCAGCTTGACCAGCAGCAGCCGGCCGTAGGCGGTCTCGAGCAAAGCTGCGGGCGCCTGCACTTGGATGACAGCCAGCACGAAGCCGGTGGCCGCAAGCACGGCCACGACAGGCAGGATCGCCTGGGAAAACCGATGCAGGAAAGGCGCGGCCTCGGCCGGCTTCCGCCTGATAGTGAGACCGAGCGGCGCCAGCGCCCCGGCCCAGAACGCGATGCCGGCGCCGTGCAGAAACACCATCGGCCTTGTCAGCCATTGCGGTTCGGCAGCACTTGCATGTCCGCTGGCGGCAAGGGCGGCGCCGACACCGGCCAGGCCGGTAAGGGCAAACAGCTTTGCGCCGCCGCGCGGCCCGACCAGCGACAGCAGGCCAAGCCCGAGCGCCACCAGCGCGACCAGCACTGTCCAGCCGAAGCCGGTGCCGAGCCCGGCCTGCCAGACGCCTGGCTGCGCCAGCCGGGCGAGCGGTGCGCCGAGCGCGTCCAGTCCCTGCAAGCTGAGCGACAACGGCGCCGCGACGAGGCCGCACAGGATCGCGGCGATGACGAAGCGCCGGCCGGAACGCTCACCCTTCGCAAGCCAGGCGATGGCAAAGGCGCCGCCGACGCCGAGAAACAGGCCGACATAGAGAAAGACCTTGCCGATCCAGATTGCCGACCTCAGACCCCGGTCGACAGCTTCGGCGACGGCCGGCGCCGCACTCGGCGCGCCGATCGAAAACAGCACCGAGCCGCCGACCGGATGGCCATCGGCGGAGATCACCCGCCAGCTCAGCACATGCGTGCCGGATCCGAGCCGTTGCGGATTGTCGATGTCGAGCGTCTGGCCATTGAGCCGAAAGGATGTCAGCGGAACCGGCGTTCCATCAGGTCGCACCAAGGTCAGCGCCAGCGGTGACACCGGCTCGCTGAAGGTCAGCGAGAACTGCGCGGGGCTCTGCGCCAGCACGGCGCCGTCCGTCGGCTCGGTTGTGACCAGCGCCGCGTGGGCGAAGGCCTGACCTGGCGCGGCAATGGCGGCAAGCAGCACGATCGCAGCCAGCAGGCAGATCGCAAATCGGCCGGTTGTGCAGACCGTTCGCAGCAGGGATGCAGCACTCATATCACGGCACAAAACAGCGGCGCACTCTTTCGAACAAGGCGCGCCGCCAAAAAATCATAGCTTCGGCGCAAGCTTGAGGCCGGGCGCCGGATATTCCAGCGCGTCCTCATCCTGGCCAACCGCTGGTATCTCGATCCAACGTTCGGCGGCGCCGTCGCATTCCTGCACCACCGGGAAGTAGAGCGTTTGGCCGGCCGGCAGATCCGCCGCCAGTGTGCCGCGGAAGACGAATTCGTCGTAGAATTCGTCCGGCAGGCTGCCGCCGCTCCAGTTGACTTCCTTGACGCCGCTGGACACCTCTTGACCATGGAGCTGATAGGATTTCTCGTATCTGCCGTTCTTGACCTGCAGCGTCCAGCCGGCCTTCGGCATCGGCTTCACTGAAATCACTCCCTCCGGGATCTGCACGCGCACGGCGGTCGTCGCCTTGCCTTCACAGCCATGCGGCACGCGCAGGACGGCCTTGTAGGTCGAACCGACCGCCGCCTCCTGCGCTTCCAGCGTAATGTGGGCAAAGGCAGCACTTGTCCCCAGGACGAAAAACACGCCGGCCGACAGAAGATAATTGTTCATGATGGTTCCTCGAGTTTGAATTGAGCGGATCTGGCCGGATCAATTGGCATGGTCGTGCATGCCGCCCATTTCGCCCATGCCCTCGACGGCGAACTCGACGGTCACCGTGCCGGCCTTCTCGAAAGTCAGCCTGGCGGGAAACGTCTCGCCTTGCTTGGGCTGCTGCTTCAGCCCGACAAACATCAAATGATAACCGCCGGGCGCTAGCGCGACCTTGCCGCCGGCCGGGATTTCGAGGCCGCTGACCGGCCGCATCGTCATGACGCCGTTCTTGACGCCCATCTCATGCAATTCGGCCTTGGCCGAAATTTCCGAGGAGATCGACAGCAGCCGGTCCGGCGAACTGCCGGTGTTGGTGACGGTGAAATAGCCGCCGGCCACTTTGGCGCCCGGTGGCGTGGCGCGCGACCAGGGATGCACGATTTCGAGGTCGCCAACCCTGAACTCATGCGCGAAAACGGCTTGGGCGTTGACGAACAGCAGGGCGAGGAGGAGCACGGTGACGCCGAGTCGCTCCTCGAAGCTGCGCAGGAAGCCGCTGTTGCGGCCGAGCCGCACGCGAAAAGTGTGAGACATGATAGCTCCAGGAACTGAGAAATCGCGCCGTCGGCCGGTCGCGAACAGTTTCGATGTTGAACGAATTCGCCCGCGAAAAATTCCGCAAGGCGAACCGGGACGGATCAGGCCGTCACCGGAGGCGCGCGCGGATTCGACGGAGAGCGGTCGCGGGCAAAGTCGAGATGCCTGAACGCCGGCAGCACAAACGCGACGGTTTCGAGGGAAAAATTGCCGGACAGCGTGGCGGCAGCGGGCGGCAGCGCGTAGACAGCCGAAGCCATGCCGCAGCCGGGCATGCAGCAGGCCGGCATGTGCTGCTGGTGCGGATAGCCGCTTGGACGCTGGGCCGCGCCCTCATGGGTGCAGATGACGTTGCCGAAAGCGTCGCGTTTCGAAGCATCCGCCCCGATGCCGAAGGCGAATGCGCCAAGCACCGACTGGAGCACGAGCAAATAGGCCGCGGCGAATGTCGCCGGCATGCTCCATCGTCTCTGCCGGATGTTCAAAGGCCTGCCTCCTCACGCAGCAACGGCAAGATATCTAGCACGCGGCCGGCGGTCGGAAAATCGCCAAATCACCACTGCGGCAACGCGGCGCTTTAATGCAACAACCTAAAGCTCGCTACGCTTGCTGGCCTTCTGGAATCGACGTCAGCAGCGTGTGCCGCGCGGACTTCAGATGCTTGCGGCAGGCGGCGTCGACCTTGCCGAGATCGCGCGATTTGAGCGCCGCGATATAGGCCAGGTGTTCCGCAACCGCCACTTCGTTGCGCTCGCGCTCCTGCGCCTTGTTCCACTGATAGTGGTAGTGGAAGATCATGGCGATGACGTCGTAGAAATCGACGATGAAGCGATTGTGCGACGCGCGGTGGATCAGCCGGTGAAAGCGCTCGTCGAGCTCCGAGAATTCGTTGAAGCGCGTGGCGATCTGGCGCGCCAGCAGGCGATGCTCGTCCTCCAGCAGGTCGAGGTCGGCCCACACCGGGCTGTCTTCCGGCAGCGCGGCGAAGGCGGCGGCCGAGCGTAGTTCGAACATCTCGCGGATTTCGGTCAGTTCCAGCGCGAAAGCGCGGGTAAAGCCTTTCAGCACCCAATGGCTGTTGCGGCGCTTCTCGATCAGCCCGAAGCGGGAAAAGCGGATCAGGAACTCGCGCACGCTGGTGGTGCCAACGCCGATCTCGCGCGCCAGCTCGAGTTCGTTGATCTGCATGCCGGGCTCAGCACCGCCGGCAAGCAGCCGCCGCATGAAGGAGCGCTCGATGATCTGCGACAGCGTGTCGGTTTCTTCCTCGGGAAAAAAGTCGTCCGGCCGCGGCACGCGCAAAACCGTCTTGCTGCGCTTGTTCCAGGCGATCAGCCCGGTCTCTTCCATGCGCGCAAGGATGGTGCGGATCGTCGTGCGGCTGACGCCAAGCAGGGTGCCCAGCTCGGGCTCCGACGGCAGGCTTTTCGTTTCGTCGAGCAGCCGCAAACCGCGATTGTAGGCGTCCTTATAGACGTTGTTGCTCTTCGACATCCCCTGCCCCGTTGCGGCCGGCGCTTGCGGCGGCCGGCTTGAAGCGCGATATGCAGATGCTTCTGGCGCAGGCTCCCGGGAAGCGGAATCGCTTTTCGGAAGTCAGGCCTGGTTCCAGCGTCCGGTCCTCTGCGCATCCGCAAGAACGCGCGGCTTCGTCACGAAAAAACAATTGACGCAAAACTGTTTTTTCACGATAAAAGACATTAACTGTTAACAGGCGCGTGTCAATCGCTTGCCGATCCCAGGAACACCCAGGAAATTGCCCGTGAACACCGCAAACAGCATTCTTCTGTCCCCCGCCGACAATGTCGCGGTCGCCAACGGCCGCATCGAGATCGGCGCGGTGCTGCCGGGCGGCGCCGCTGCCACGGCGCTGATCGAACCCGGCCACAAGGTGGCGATCAAGCCGATTGCCGCCGGCGAGGCCGTGGTCAAATACGCCCAGGCGATCGGCCGCGCCACTGAAGCCATTGCGCCCGGCGAGCATGTCCATTCGCACAATCTGGTCTTCGAATCCGGGCGTTTGCCGGTGGTGCCGCCGAGCGAGGCCGTGCACGCCACAGGGGCCGATCGCGCCCGCACCTTCATGGGCTACCGCCGCGCCGACGGCCGTGCCGGCACGCGCAACTTCATCGGCGTTCTCGCCAGCGTCAATTGCTCGGCCACCGTTTGCCACGCCATCGCCGACGAGGCGAACCGGACGCTGCTGCCCAGATATCCGGGGATCGACGGCTTCGTTCCCATCGTTCACGGCCAGGGCTGCGGCATGAGCGCCACCGGCGATGGCATGATGGTGCTGCACCGCACGCTTGCCGGCTATGCCCGTCACCCGAATTTTGGCGGTGTGCTGATGGTCGGTCTCGGCTGCGAGGTCAACCAGCTCACCCTCTATGGCCAGAAGGGCGTCGCCGCGGGAAAGCGCCATTTCAACATCCAGGAAGCCGGCGGCTCGCGCAAATCTGTCGAGAAGGCGTTGGTCGTGCTGGCCGAGATATCAGAGGAGGTCGGCAAGCTTGAGCGTGAGCCGATCCCGGTCAGCGAGATCGTCGTCGGCCTGCAATGCGGCGGCTCCGACGGCATGTCCGGTATCACCGCCAATCCGGCGCTGGGCGCCGCCGTCGATATCCTGGCCGGCGTCGGCGGCATCGGCATCCTTTCCGAGACGACGGAAATCTACGGCGCCGAGCATCTGCTCGCTTATCGTGCGGCGACCCCGGAGATCGCCGCCAAGCTCGATGGCTATGTAAAATGGTGGGAAGACCATGTTGCCAAGCATGGCGCCTCCATCGACAACAATCCGTCACCAGGCAACAAGCGCGGCGGCCTGACCACCATTTTGGAGAAGTCGCTTGGCGCCGTCGCCAAGGGCGGCCAGACGCCGCTCAACGGCGTCTTCGGCTATGCCGAGAAGGTCAGCGGCCACGGCTTGGTGTTCATGGATACGCCCGGCTACGACCCGGTTTCCGCCACCGGCCAGGTGGCGGGCGGCGCCAACGTCATCGTCTTCACCACCGGCCGCGGTTCCTGCTTCGGCTGCCGGCCGACACCGTCGATCAAGGTCGCCAGCAACTCGACCATGTACCACACGATGGAAGAGGACATGGACGTGAATTGCGGCGTCATCGCCTCGGGCGAAAAGACCATTGCCGGCATGGGCCGCGAGATTTTCGAGTTGATCGTCGAGACGGCTTCCGGCCGCAAGACCAAGAGCGAGGAGTTCGGCTACGGCGACAACGAGTTCGTGCCCTGGCACCTCGGCGCGACCCTCTAGCCCGACCGCTAACCGACAACGACAACGGACAGACCGGAACAACGGCCGGTGGGAGGTTTTGCATGAGGAAACGCCGTGTCGGCAGCACCGGGCTGGAAATAACCGAGGTCAGCTTCGGCGGCGCGGCGGTCGGCGGGCTCTACCGAGCCTGTCCACGCGAGACGGCGATGCAGACGCTGCAGGTCGCCTGGGATGCCGGCCTGCGCTATTTCGATACCGCGCCCTTCTACGGCTTCGGCCTCTCGGAACGCCGCTTCGGCGATTTCCTGCGCGACAAGCCGAGGGACTCCTACGTGCTGTCGACCAAAGTCGGGCGCCTGTTGCGGCCGGTGCCGGAAGACCGGATTCCGGACCATTCCTATGTCGATCCGCTGCCCTTTGCGCCCGACTATGACTATTCCTACGACGGCATCATGCGCTCGGTCGAGTTCAGCTATGCGCGGCTCGGCCTCAATCGAATCGACATCCTGTTCGTTCACGACATCGGCGTCTATACGCATGGCGTCGAGAAAACGAAGCTGCATTTCCGCCAGTTTTTGGATGGCGGGCTGAAGGCGCTGGAAGAGCTAAAGTCGTCCAGGGTCATTTCCGCCTACGGCCTTGGCGTCAACGAGGTTCAGATCTGTCTCGATGTGCTGCGCCAGGCGCCGCTCGACTGCATCCTGCTCGCCAGCCGCTATTCGCTGCTCGACCGCACCGCCGAAGCCGAATTGCTGCCGCTTTGCCGGCAACGGCAGAGCTCGCTGATCATCGGTGGCGTCTTCAACTCGGGCATCCTGGCGACCGGCCCGGTGCCGGGTGCGCATTTCGACTACCTGCCGGCCACCCAGGACATTCTCGACCGGGTCGGTGCCATGGAAAAAATCGCCGCCGAGGGCGGCTACCCGCTTGCCGCGGCGGCGTTCCAGTTCCCGCTGCACGAGCCTGTGGTGGCTTCTGTGCTGACGGGCACCGCCAAACCGGCCAATCTGGAACGAAATCTGCAACTGCTCGACATCCAGGTGCCCGAAACAGAATTCGCCAAATATGATCCCTACACGGTCGTTCAGAAACTCGGCTGATGCGCTGCGGCCTTCGCCGGTTGAACGGCGGATGGTGCGATCAGGAGGCGCCCCACCGTACGCCTCAAAAAAGAATGAATATTCCATCTTGACTGGCAGATGGAATTAATATTCCATGCCTTTTCGGAGAGGGGATTTGGCAATGAGGATCGGCACTCCCTTCCGGTCGAGGCATACGCAGGACGATACCAAACACCGCTTGCGTCGACCGGACCGATGCACTATCAAAATGCGGTAAATGTTTTTTATTGATAAAGTTCCGTTTGGGCAGCGCCTATCCAAACCGAGCTTCCGCTACATTCACCGGGCGACTTAGGGAGGAAGTCTAATGAAATTCGTGACCAGCATTCTCAACCGCCGCGCATTCGTGGCGCTCGCCGCCGCCTCGATGCTTGCCGGCGTGATGCATTCGGCGCCGGCTTCGGCGGCGGACGTAACCATTCCGATCATCGTCAAGGACACCACCTCTTTCTACTGGCAGATCGTCCTGGCCGGCGCCCGCAAGGCCGGCAAGGACCTCGGCGTCAACGTGCCGGAACTCGGCGCCCAGGCGGAGACCGACGTCAACGGCCAGATCTCGATCCTTGAAAACGCCGTCGCCGGCAACCCGGCTGCCGTGGTCATCGCACCGACCGAGGCCAAGGCGCTCGGCAAGCCGATCGACGAGGCAGCCACCAACGTCAAGATCATCGGCATCGACTCCGGCGCCGACTCCAAGGCCTTCACCTCGTTCCTGACCACAGACAATATCCAGGGCGGCCGCGTCGCCGCTGACGGTCTGGCGGCCGCGATCGGCGAAGCCAATGGCGGCAAAATCGAGGGCGACGTCGCCCTGATCACCGCGCTTCCGGGTGCCGGCTCGCTTGAGCAGCGCGCCCAGGGCTTCAAGGAACAGCTTGCCGCCAAATATCCCGGCCTCAAGCTCATTGCCGACAAATACGCCGACGGCCAGGCCACCACCGGCCTCAACATCGCAACCGACCTGATCACCGCCAACCCGAATCTCAAGGGCATCTTCGCCTCCAACCTGATCATGGCGCAGGGCGTCGGTCAGGCGATCGCCGAGAACAGCCTTGCCGGCAAGGTCGGGCTGATCGGTTTCGACAGCGACGAGAAGCTGGTCAAGTTCCTCAATGACGGCGTCATTTCCGGCCTCGTCGTCCAGGATCCGTACCGGATGGGCTATGACGGCATCAAGACGGCGCTCGCTGCCTCGAAGGGCGAGAAGGTAGAGGCCAATGTCGATACCGGCGCCAACCTCGTCACCAAGGCTAACATGAAAGATCCGAAGATCGACGCGCTGCTCAATCCGAAGCTCGACTGAGCACCGGCATTGGCACACCGTTTCCGGGGCTTTTTGCCCCGGAAACGACCTACACGCGTGCCACTCGTGAGGCCGATGTGGGAGGCCAATCTGGGAGGCCAATTGGGAGGAACGTCATGACGTCGACGGCGCAGGAACTGCATCCCGCCCCAACGCTGGAACCGGGCAGGACGATCCTCGAACTCAAGGGACTGGAAAAACGATATCCCGGCACGCACGCGCTGAAGCCGGTTGACCTCGCCTTCAAGGCCAGCGAAATCCACGCCATTGTCGGCGAGAACGGTGCCGGCAAATCCACCCTGATCAAGCTTTTGACCGGCGTCATGCCGCGCACCTCCGGCGATGTCATCTGGGAGGGAAAGCCGGCAGCGCTGGCGACGCCGCATGAGGCGATGGCGCTCGGCATCAATGCCGTGCACCAGGAGGTCGTTCTGTGCCGCCATCTCACTGTCGCGGCCAACATGTTCCTCGGCGAGGAGGATTCCCGCTTCGGCATACTGCAGCAGCGGGCCATGGTCAGGGAAGCGCAGAAGATCATCGACGATCTCGGCTTCGATCTGCCGGCGCATGTCGTGCTGGGTGACCTGACCATAGGCCAGCAGCAGCTGATCGCCGCCGCCCGCGCCACCGTGCGCGGCACCAAGTTCCTGATCTTCGACGAACCGACTGCCTATCTCACCCGCAAGGAAGCCGACCAGCTGTTCACGCTGATCCGCCGGCTGAAGGGCGAAGGCGTCACCATCATCTACATCAGCCACCGCATGGAAGAGGTGTTCGAGCTCGCCGACCGCGTCTCGGTGCTGCGCGACGGCACGCTTGTCGGCACCAGGAACATCGCCGAGACCAACGACGCCGAGCTGGTCAAGATGATGATCAACCGCTCGATCGAGCAAGTCTATCACAAGGAGCATTTTACCCCGGGCGCGACGCTGCTCGAAGCCCGAAATCTTTCCGGCAAGGGCTTCGAAAATGTCTCGATGACGGTCCGTGCCGGCGAAATCGTCGGGCTCTACGGCCTGATCGGCGCCGGGCGCAGCGAGTTCGTCACCACGCTCTACGGCCGTCACCGCAAGTCGGCCGGCCAGATCCTCTGGGAGGGCAAGGAGGTTCAGGTCAACTCCGAGCATGACGCCATCAGGCTCGGCATGGCGCTAGCGCCGGAAAGCCGCCGCGACCAGGGCCTCTGCCTCAACCTGCCGGTCGGCCTCAATCTCAATCTGCCGATCTACAAGCGCATCTCCAACAATCTGCTGATCTCCAGCGCACAGGAGAAGACCGAGGCGGATCGCCAGATCGCCAATCTCAGGATCAAGACGCCGACACGTCACGCCCTCGCCTCCAGCCTGTCCGGCGGCAACCAGCAGAAGATCGTCATCGGCAAATGGCTGGCGCACGGCGCCAAGCTGTTCATCTTCGACGAGCCGACAGTGGGCGTCGATGTCGGCACCAAGGCCGAGATCTACCGCCTGTTCAGTGCGCTTTTGTCCAAGGGCGCCGGCATCATCCTGATCTCGTCCTATCTGCCCGAGGTCTATGAACTCGCCGACACGCTGCATGTGTTCCGGCGCGGCAAGCTGGTGGCCACTCATGGTTTCCACACTGCCGACCATGAGGAGATCCTCACCCAGGCACTGGCCGAGAAACAAGAAAAACCGGGAGGACAGATATGAGCACCGAGGCGATACCGGCCGAAAGGCCGAAACGCAACTACAACGCCCTGTTCGGGCTGACACTGCTGGCGCTGCTGGTTCTTCTGTGGGTCATCCTGTCGGTGGCTACGCCGAGCTTCGCCTCCGCCAACAACATCTCGAACCTGCTGCGGCAAGGTTCGATGATCGCCATCCTGGCGGTCGGCCAGACTTTCGTCATCATCACCGGCGGTATCGACCTTTCCGTCGGCGCCGTGGTTGGCTTCGCCACCGTCATCGTTGCGATGCTGATCAATGCCGGCGTGCCGATTTACCTCGCCATCCTGATCACCTTGCTGGTTGGCGTCGCCATCGGCCTGTTCCACGGCTTCGGCATCGTCAAGATGGGCCTGCCGCCCTTCATCATCACGCTGGCGACGCTGACCTCGCTGCGCGGCATCGGCCTTTTGATGACCAACGGCAACTCGATCTCGATCAACAATGACGCCTTCCAGCTGTTTTCGCGCAGTTCGTTTCTCGGCGTCCCCAATCTGTTCTGGATGGTGATCCTGGTCGGCATCCCCGCCTACATCTTCCTGCATCACAGCCGCTGGGGCCGGTATCTGTTCTCGGTCGGCTCCAACGCCGAGGCCTCGCGTCTGTCCGGCGTCAACGTCCAGCGCACCATCTACATGGCCTATACGCTGTCTGGCCTCTGCGCGGCTTTTGTCGGCGTGCTGCTTGCCTCGCGCATCGGCATCGGCAATCCGACGCAGGCCGAGGGCTGGGAGTTGCAGGCGATCGCCTCGTCGGTGATCGGCGGCACTTCGCTGTTCGGCGCCGTCGGCTCGGTGCACGGACCGCTGCTCGGCGCCTTCATCCTCGCCACTATCAACAACGGCGCCAATCTCTTGAACGTCAATGCCTTCTGGCAGCGCATCATTACCGGCGTGCTGATCATCGTCATCGTCTATTTCGACGGCCTGCGCCGCCGCGGCAAGTAGACCATCTTAACAACCGCCGGCCCGGCGATCGGGCCGGCGGTGCCATGAACCGACTGGATCAAAGCATGAAAGCCGTCATCTGCCGTTCGCCCGGCGATCTTGTTGTGGAAGACCGCCTGGCGCCGGGCACACCACCGCCGGGCTGGGCGCTGGTCGCGGTCAGTCATGTCGGCATCTGCGGCACCGACTATCACATCTTCGAGGGCAAGCATCCGTTCCTCGCCTATCCCCGCATCATGGGTCACGAGGTCTCCGGCACCGTGATCGAGGCCGGCGAAGGCGTCGACCTGCCGGTGGGCGAGCCGGTGATCATCAACCCGTATCTCGCTTGCGGCAAATGCAGCGCCTGCCGCCTAGGCAAGCCGAATTGCTGCGTCAGGATCGAGGTGCTCGGCGTCCACCGCGACGGCGCCATGTGCGAACGGATCCTGGTGCCGGCGCAAAATCTTTATCCGGCCAACGGCCTGTCGCTGGCCGATGCCGCCGCCGTCGAATTCCTGGCGATCGGGGCGCATGCCGTGCGGCGCTCGCTGGCTGATCCCGGCGCGCGCACGCTGGTCATCGGTGCCGGGCCGATCGGCCTCGGCACGGCGCTGTTTGCCCGCATCGCCGGTCTCGACGTGACGCTGCTCGACATGAGCGCGGAAAGGCTTGGCTTCGCCGCAAGCGAACTCGGCTTCGCCACCCTCGACGCATCACGGCAGTCTGCGACCGATCTAGTTCGCGAGGCGACCAACGGCGAAGGTTTTGACGCGGTCTTCGATGCCACCGGCAACACCCAGTCCGTCCAGTCAGCCTTCGCCCATGTCGCGCATGGCGGGACGCTGGTCCTGGTCAGCGTCGTCAAGGACGACATCGTCTTTTCCGATCCTGAATTCCACAAGCGCGAGATGACGCTGATCGGCAGCCGCAACGCTCTGCGCGTCGACTTCGACCATGTCGCCGCCTCGATCCGCGATGGTGCTGTGCCGCTGGCAAAGCTCGTCACCCATCGCACGACGCTTGGCGACACGCCGCGCGACCTCGCCCGCTGGGCGCATGAGAAATCCGGCCTGATCAAGGCCGTCATCCAGGTCGGATGAACCGGACTTTAAAGCGCCGATATCTTGAGCTCGACCCGCTCAGCCGGAAACCGGGTTTCGGCAAACTGGATCGGCTGGCCGTCCGGCGTGACGTTGACGGCGACCGTGACCAGCACGATAGCGCCGGGCTGCAGATTAAGATCGGCAAGGTCGGCGGCGTCCGCGTGGCGGGCCGACAACACCGTCGATTGTCTGAGATAGTCACCGATGCCGAAACCCCGGAATGAGGCGGTCACCGATCCGGTTTCGGCCATGGCGGCATCGATGCCGGCGAAGCGAGCCGCGTCGAACCAGCCGGTCGCACGCGAGACCGGTTGCCCATCGGCTTCGCCGCGTGTCTCGAGGCGTATGACAGTCGAACCCCTGGCAAGCCCCAGCCCTTCGGCGACGCGCCGGCTGGCCGGCTCGACCGCCGATTCGAGCAGCACGCTGCGGCGCTCCGACGCCTGCCCTTGCAAGCCCTCCGAAAAACGGGTGCGGGCGCCGATCGGATAGGACAGGCGCTTGCGCGACAGCACGAAGGTGCCGCGCCCCTGTTCGGCCCTGAGCACGCCATCCTGCACCAGTGCGGCGATGGCGCTGCGCACCGTATGGCGGTTGACGCCATAGCGCTCGGCCAGCGCAACTTCCGGTGGCAATGCAGCATTCTCGGCAAAGTCGCCGACGGCGATCGAATGCAGGATCTGGTCGGCGATCTGCCGCCACAGCGAGACGCCGCTGCGCCGCTCCAAGCTGCTGGCCATCTGCTGACCGATCATTTCTTTGCCCCGATCTTTTTCGCGCTGTCATCCGTCCGTCATGGACACGCTTTAGAAAATAGATATAATTTGTATAATTGTCTATATCAATAGACGAATTTTCGATGCAAGGGAATGTCAACCATGCGAGGTCAGGAAGCGCGCGATCAGCAGCTTGAGCGCAAGGCGGTCATGGCGACACTGGCGCAATCGACCGGCGACGATATCGTCCGCCTTTGGAACGAAGCCGGCCTGCCTTCGGAAGCAGAACTCCTGCGCGGCCCCGAAACCGGCCTGGTCACCGTGCGTGGCCGCATCGGCGGCGGCGGCGCGCCGTTCAACGTCGGCGAGGCGACGGTCACCCGCGCGACGGTGCGGCTTGCCTCGGGAGAAGTCGGCCACTGCTACGCGCTCGGCCGTGACAAGCAGAAAGCAAAACTGGCGGCGATCGCCGACGCGCTCTGGCAGGATCCCACCCGCCGCAACGAGGTCGAGAGCAAGCTCATTGCGCCGCTGCAGGCCGCACTGGCCAGCGGACGTGAGCGGCGGCGCGCCGAGACGGCGGCAACGAAGGTCGATTTCTTCACCATGGTGCGCGGAGAAGACTGATGGACATCGCAACCCAGGCGATCGAGGGCGGCTTTGCCGATCCGGTGTTCGACGCCCAGACGGTGTTCCGCGCCGTGATGGACGCAATGGCGCGGCCGGGCACCCTGCAGCCTCTGCCGGTCTTTGCCCGCCCGCCGGCGCCGCTGTCGGCCACCGCAGGCGCCATCGCGCTGGCGCTGTGCGACAACGACACGCCGCTCTGGCTCGACCTCGTTTTGCAGGCCCCGGCAGCGATAAAATCCTGGCTCGGCTTCCACACCGGCGCGCCACTGGCCCACACGCCAGCCGATGCGCATTTCGCGCTGATCGCCACGCCGGCCGAGATGATGGCGCTCGACGGCTTTTCACAAGGCACCCAGGACTATCCCGACCGCTCGACGACGCTGATCCTGCAGGTCAGCGATCTTGTCTCAGGCGCCCCGCTGCTGCTCGAAGGTCCTGGCATCGAAACTACCGCGACAATCGCTCCGGCGCAGATGCCGCGCCACTTCGTCGAACAATGGAAGCAGAACAATCAGCGTTTTCCCCGTGGTGTCGACATTATCCTTGCCACCCCGGAAGGCGTTGCGTGCCTGCCGCGCACGACGTGCATCAAGACGATGGAGGCGTGATATGTATGTCGCGGTAAAAGGCGGTGAAGCGGCTATTGCCAACGCCCACGCCCTGCTCGCCGATCGCCGCCGCGGCGACCGTTCCGTGCCGGCGCTGCGCCTCGACCAGATCGTCGAGCAGCTGGCGCTCGGCGTCGACCGGGTGATGAGCGAAGGTTCGCTCTACGACCGTGAATTGGCGGCGCTGGCCATCGTTCAGGCGCGCGGCGACATGATAGAGGCGATCTTCCTGGTTCGCGCCTATCGCACCACGCTGCCGCGCTTCGGCTACACCAGGGCGATCGACACCGGCGCGATGCTGGTCGAGCGGCGCGTGTCGGCGACCTACAAGGATCTTCCCGGCGGCCAGCTTCTCGGCCCGACCTTCGACTACACCCACCGGCTGCTCGATCCCGAGCTTGCCGCCGGTGGCGACGTCGCCGAGCCGCTGCAGCGTGCCAGCGACGCGGACGCCATGCCGCGTGTCTCCGCCATCCTCGCCCGCGAAGGCCTGATCGAGCCCGATGGCGACATGCCGCAGGACCATATCCCGGGCGACATCACCCGCGAGCCGCTGGAGTTCCCGATGGCGCGCGACATCCGCCTGCAGGCGCTGTCACGCGGCGACGAGGGTTTTTTGCTGGCGCTCGGCTACTCCACCCAGCGCGGCTATGCCCGCAACCATCCGTTCGTCGGTGAGGTTCGCATCGGCGAGGTCGAGCTGGAACTCGACGTGCCGGAGCTGCCTTTCGCCGTACCGCTCGGTACTGCGCGTGTCACCGAGTGCCAGATGGTCAACCAGTTCAAGGGCTCGGCCAAGGCGCCGCCGCAATTCACCCGCGGCTACGGCCTCGTCTTCGGCCAGAGCGAGCGCAAGGCGATGGCCATGGCGCTCTGCGACCGCGCGCTTCGCGCAACCGAACTCGGCGAAGATGTCGTCGCCGCTGCCCAGGACGAGGAATTCGTCATCTCGCATTCCGACAATGTCCAGGCGACCGGCTTCGTCGAGCATCTGAAGCTGCCGCACTATGTCGACTTCCAGGCCGAGCTCGACCTGGTGCGCCGCATGCGCGCCGAGCACGACGCGCGCGAGAATGCCGGCAAGGTCGAAGAAAAAAGGGAGGCCGCGGAATGACCGCACAACCGACCGATATCGCAACCTACAACTTCGCCTATCTCGACGAGCAGACCAAGCGGATGATCCGCCGCGCGATCCTCAAGGGCATCGCCATTCCCGGCTATCAGGTGCCGTTCGCCTCACGGGAAATGCCGATGCCCTATGGCTGGGGCACCGGCGGCGTCCAGGTTACCGCTTCGATCATCGGCCCGGACGATGTGCTGAAGGTCATCGATCAGGGCGCCGACGATACCACCAATGCGGTTTCGATCCGCGCCTTCTTCAAGAAGGTCGCAAATGTCGCCGTCACCACCGACACGGCGAAGGCGACCATCATCCAGACCCGCCACCGCATCCCCGAGCACCCGCTGACCGCAGGCCAGGTGCTGGTCTATCAGGTGCCGATTCCCGAGCCGCTGCGCTTCCTCGAGCCGCGCGAGACGGAAACGCGCAAAATGCATGCGCTGGAGGAATACGGCCTCATGCATGTAAAACTCTACGAAGACATCGCCAGGCACGGCCGCATCGCCACCACCTATGCCTACCCGGTCAAGGTCGAGGGTCGCTATGTGATGGACCCGTCGCCGACGCCGAAGTTCGATAACCCGAAAATGCACCGTTCGCCGGCCCTGCAACTGTTTGGTGCCGGCCGCGAAAAGCGCATCTATGCGCTGCCGCCTTTCACCGACGTCGTCAGCCTCGACTTCGAGGACCATCCGTTCGAGGTGCAGACCTTCGACCAGCCCTGCGCACTGTGCGCGGCCGAAAACGTCTATCTCGATGAGGTCATCCTCGACGACCATGGCGGCCACATGTTCGTCTGCTCCGATACCGACCATTGCGAGAAGCGGCGCGAGCAAGGCCATCGCGGCCACCTTGCGCCCGAGACCCCTCCTGCCCTGGAAAAAACGGAGCCGGCGCAATGAGCGACGAGCCGCTGCTGCGCGTCTCCGCGCTGTCCAAGTTCTACGGTTCGCGCATAGGTTGCGAGAACGTCAGCTTCGACCTGTGGCCGGGCGAGGTGCTGGCAGTGGTCGGCGAATCCGGATCCGGCAAGACGACGCTGCTCAACTGCCTGTCGACCAGATTGTTGCCGAGCTCCGGCACCGCCAGCTACCGCATGCGCGACGGCCAGTTCCGCGAGCTTTACCGCATGAGCGAGGCCGAGCGCCGCTTCCTGATGCGCACCGACTGGGGTTTTGTTCACCAGAACCCGGCCGACGGGCTGCGCATGACGGTGTCGGCCGGGGCCAATGTCGGCGAGCGGCTGATGGCGGTCGGCGACCGCCACTACGGAAAAATCCGCGCCACCGCCGTCGACTGGCTGTCGCGCGTCGAGATCGACGAGGACCGCATCGACGACGAACCGCGCGCCTTTTCCGGCGGCATGCGCCAGCGCCTGCAGATCGCCCGCAACCTCGTCACCGGGCCGCGACTGGTGTTCATGGACGAGCCGACCGGCGGCCTCGACGTCTCGGTGCAGGCGCGCCTGCTCGACCTGTTGCGCGGCCTGGTCACCGATCTCGGCCTGGCGGCGATCGTCGTCACCCACGACCTTGCGGTGGCGCGTCTGCTGTCGCAACGCATGATGGTGATGAAGGACGGCCGCGTCGTCGAAAGCGGCCTCACCGACCGCGTGCTTGACGATCCCCGCGCGCCCTACACCCAGCTTCTCGTTTCTTCCATTCTGCAGGTGTGATCATGGCAACCCCGCTCGTCGTCTCCGATGTCGCCAAGAGCTTCACCATGCATCTGCGTGACGGCATCAGACTGCCGGTCGTCGCCGGCGTGTCGTTCTCGATCAGGAGCGGCGAATGTGCCGTGCTCGGCGGCCCCTCCGGCGCCGGCAAGAGCTCGATCCTGAAGATGCTCTACGGCAACTATGCCGTCGATGCAGGCCAGATCATCGTCCAGCACGAGGACGGGCTCATCGATCTGGCGACGGCCAGCCCACGCACCGTGCTTGCCGTGCGCCGGCTCACGATCGGCTATGTCAGCCAGTTCCTGCGCACAGTGCCGCGCGTCTCGGCGCTGGATGTCGTCGCCGAACCGCTGGTCGAGCGCGGCGAGGACCGCGAGGTCGCGCGCGGCAAGGCACGCGCCTTGCTGGCGCAACTCAACCTGCCGGAAAGGCTCTGGGCACTGCCGCCGGCGACCTTTTCCGGCGGCGAGCAACAGCGCGTCAACATCGCGCGCGGCTTCATCACCGAGCACCCGATCCTGCTGCTTGACGAGCCGACCGCTTCGCTCGACGCCAGCAACCGCGACGTGGTGATTGCGCTGATCGCGGCCAAGAAGGCGGCCGGCGTCGCCCTGCTTGGCATCTTCCACGATCACGACGTGCGCGAGGCAGTGGCCGACCGCGTCATCGACGTGACCGCTTTTGCCGCCGGGAAAATCGCCGCATGACCAGAAAACTGTCGGAAACGCCGCTTGTCCACGAGACAGCGGAAGTCGACAACTCGACGCTCGGCCGCTGGACCGAGATCGCCGAACGCTGCCGGCTTTCGGAAAGTACGCTCGGCGACTATTCCTACATGATGCAGGACTGCAGCGCCTGGTGCGCGACGATCGGCAAATTCGCCAACATCGCCGCCAGTGTGCGCATCAACGCCACCAACCATCCGACCTGGCGGCCGACGCTGCACCATTTCACCTATCGCGCCTCTGACTATTGGGACGACGCCGAGCACGAGAGCGAATTCTTTGCCCAGCGCCGCGCCAAACGGGTCACCATCGGCCACGACACCTGGCTTGGCCACGGCTCGACCATCCTGCCCGGCGTCAGCGTCGGCGACGGTGCGGCGGTCGGCGCCGGCGCCGTGGTATCGAAAGACGTCGCGCCCTACACCATCGTCGGCGGCGTGCCGGCCAAACCGATCCGCGAACGCTTCGACCGCCGCACTGCGGAACGCTATCAGGCACTTGCCTGGTGGGATTGGGACCACGCCCGCCTGCGCGCCGCGCTCGACGATTTTCGCCAGTTATCGGCGGAGGCGTTTTTGGAGAAGCATGGCGGTTAGTGAATGGTGAATGGTCAATAGTGAATGGCGGCAGGGAAGCCGTTCTTGTCACCATTCACCATTCACCATTCACCATTCACCATTCACCATTCACCATTCACCATTCACTTGATCGAACCGCGTCCGCCGGCTCGCCTCCTTCCAGGCTGTGGACGGTAACAAAACTGACATCAATCCGACACCGCGGTTTCATGCGGCTGCGCTAGCCAAGGCTAACAGACCTTCGAAACGCGACTGGACTGGAACTTGCCTATGTCAGCAACCTCAGCCACGCTCGAAATCCGCGGCGTCACCCGTCGGTTTGGCAGGAACACCGCCGTCAGCAATGTCGACATCTCGATCCCTCAAGGCCAGATGGTCGGCATCATCGGCCGCTCGGGCGCCGGCAAATCGACGCTTTTGCGCATGATTAACCGCCTCATCGATCCGAGCCAAGGCTCGATTTTCTTTGACGGCGCCGAAGTCTCGAGCCTGCGCGGTTCGCTGCTCAGGCGCTGGCAGCGCGATTGCGCCATGATCTTTCAGCAATTCAACCTGGTGCCGCGTCTCGACGTGCTGACCAATGTGCTGCTCGGGCGGCTCAATCACCGCTCGACCGTTGTCAATCTGCTCGGTGTCTTCTCCCGCGAGGAACGGGCCGAGGCAATCGCCGCGCTCGAACGTCTCGACATCGCCGGCACGGCGCTTCAGCCGGCCGGCACCTTGTCCGGCGGCCAGCAGCAGCGCGTTGCGATTGCCCGCGCCATGATGCAGCAGCCGAAAGTCATCCTCGCCGACGAGCCGATCGCCTCGCTCGACCCGCTCAATGCCAAGGTGGTGATGGATTCGCTGCAGGACATCAATCTGCGCGAGGGCCTCACCGTGGTCACCAATCTGCACACGCTGGATACCGCGCGCACCTATTGCAACCGCATCATCGGCATGGCCGCCGGCAAGGTGGTGTTCGACGGTCCGCCCGAAGAACTCAATCGGGAGGCCGTGCGCATGGTCTATGGCGCCGACAGCAATGGCGGCGAAATCTCCGAGGCGATCACTTCGACCAGCGTCACCATCAAGCAAAAAATCGCCGCATCCGCCGGACCGCTCGAGCCCGCATTTCCCGGCTACTAGATCCACGATCCCGCAAGTGGATACCAGTATACGAGTATACGAAAGCAGACGACGAAAGAGCGCCTGGACCGCCAGTCCGCATCAAGGCCGGGCATAAAAAAGCGCCGTCAAAATTCGAACGCTGCCGGCGCGATGCCGGAACCAACAGGAGAGACGCGAAATGTTTAGAAAAATACTTTTCGGTGCCGTTTCCATCCTCGCCATGGCGATGGGCGCAGTCCAGGCACAGGACCTGAAGGAATTCCGCGTCGGCATTCTGGGCGGCGAGAACGAAGCCGACCGCCTGCGCAACTACCAGTGCTTCGCCGACCACATCAAGCAAGTCCTCGGCGTCGAAAAAGTTTCGCTGTTCCCAGCCGCTGACTACGACGGCGTCATCCAGGGCCTGCTCGGCGGCACGCTCGACTTTGCCGATCTCGGCGCTTCCGCCTACGCCAAGGTCTATCTCGAAAACAAGGACGCTGTTCAACCGATCCTGACGACGATCCAGACCGACGGCTCGACCGGCTACCGTGCGGTCATGGTCGCGCGTGCTGATTCCGGCATCAAGACGCTCGCCGACATGAAGGGCAAGAAACTCGGTTTCGCCGATCCCGATTCGACTTCTGGTTACCTGATCCCGGTCACGTCACTGCCCAAGGACATCGGCATGGATGTGAAGAGCTACTTCGCGTCGACCGGTTTCGGCGGCGGCCATGAACAGCTTGTCCTTGAAGTCCTGAAGGGCACGTTCGATGCCGGCACCACCTGGGCCTCCGGCGTCGGCGACTTCAACGACGGCTATAGCTCGGGCAATCTGCGCAAGATGGTCGACAAGGGCGTCCTCAAGATGGATGACCTCGTCGAACTGTGGCAGTCGCCGCTGATCCCGAACGGCCCGCTGGTATTGCGTACGTCGATCGACGCCGGCGCCAGGCAGAAGATCACCGATTTCTTGACCAAGCTCCCGGAAACCGATCCGGCTTGTTTCTCGGCAATTCAAGGCGGCGATTACAAGGGCTATTCGCCGGTTACCCCGGAATTCTACCAGCCGATCATCGACGCCCGTAAGGCGAAGATCGGCTCGTAAGGCAAACTGCCACAACGCCGCCGGGGCCGCGTGCCGCCGGCGGCGTTGCCGCATCAGGGGCCGGGGATCTATCGATGAGTGCGACCGAAATTTACCGCGCGCCCGCGCTTTCACCGGAGGGAGCCACCGTCGAGCGGCACTGGCGCGATCTTGCCGCCCGCCGGCGCCTTTACACGATCGGCGGCCTGGTTTTCCTGTTTCTTGCACTCTCTGGCTCGCTCTGGTTCGCCAACGAAACCAACGCCGGAAAGTTCTTCGATCGCCTTCCCTACGTCGCCGACTTTTTCGCCGAGTTGAAGCCGCGCGACTGGTTCGATCCGGTGCGCGCGCTGTTCGACCTGCCGTCCCCCTATGACGACGGCAGCCTCAAGTTCGACTACCCGGAGGGCCGGGTCTACCTGACCCAGGGCATCTACATTCCGGAGTATTTCCACCGGATGGTCGAGACGCTGAACATCGCCCTGTTTTCGACGCTGGTGGGCGCCACATTCGGCTTCCTGCTCTGCTTCTTCGCCGCAGGCAATATCACGGCCAGCCGCTGGCTCCGTTTCTTCACGCGCCGCTTCCTTGAAATCGTCCGCGCCTTTCCTGAAATTGTCATTGCCGGCTTTTTTCTGGCGATTTTCTCGCTGGGGCCGATTCCGGCGATCATTGCGGTCAGCATCCATACCGTCGGCGCGCTCGGAAAGATGTTCTTCGAAGTCGTCGAAAATGCTGACATGAAGCCTGAAGAGGGCTTGCGTGCCGTAGGCGCCAACTGGGTCGAACGGGTGTGGTTCGGCATCGTGCCCCAGGTCCTGCCCAACTTCATCAGCTATTTCCTGCTCCGCTTCGAGATCAATGTGCGCGCTTCGACCATACTTGGCGCCGTCGGCGCCGGCGGCATCGGCGAATCCCTGCGTCTTTCGATCGGCCGGGGCCATGAGGCCAAGACCATCGCCATCGTCTTCCTGCTGTTCTGCACGATTGTCGCCGTCGACCAGCTTTCGGCATGGCTGAGACATCGTCTTGTCGGCCGCCAGGCGTTCGCATACGGGCGCGGAGAGTAGTGCAATGAATCCGGATGCCATCAACGACATCGCCGCTCGCCACCCGGACGCGTTCCGGCGCTCGCTGTGGAAGCGCTACGCCACTCCGATCGGCATCCTTCTTTGCCTTCTCTACACCTTCTACTGCGCGTGGTTCTTCTCGGTCGCCGCCGTTCTCGAAAAGGCGAACTGGAACCTTGCCGGCGCTTATCTCGCCGACTGGGTATCTTACGAAATTCGGCCCGACATCGAATTCAAGGACAATCATCTGACCATCGACTACTCCCGCTTCTCCAAGCTGGGGTCCAATCCAGATCCCGACTGGGTGGCCAAGCAGATGGCCGTCATCGAGCGGCAGGTCGAGGCAGCGCCGGCACCGGCGATCGCGACCAACAAGTCGTCGCAGGATTCGTTCATGGCGCCTGGCGCGCCAACTGCCGAGAACCCGGCCGCCCCGTCGGGCCAATCCGCTCCTGCGGTGCCTGAAACGGTGCGCGAAAACGCCGTCGTGGCGGCGATCGTCACCCTTGCCGATGGCCAGATCGCCGTCACGCCAAACCTGGTCACCGTGACGCGCGGCGCCGAAACCGTCGTCTTTGACATCGCCAAGGGCAGTTCTGTGACACCGCGCAAACCGCTGCCTGACTGGATCGAGCAACTCAGGCCAGGCTCGACAGCCTATGTCTCGTTCGGATTTCTCGGCCGCGCTGAGGTGCAGAACGACGAGGTGGTCGCCTGGCGGCGTTTCTTCGGCTGGGCCAATTTCGTGTTCGACACGAACTCGCCATTCTGGGGAAAGCCGTTCAGCGAGGTCGCTTCACTGATCGTCTCCGGGGCTCGCATCGACCCGTTGCGATCAAACGCGGCGCTCGCCTGGGACAACATTTTGAACAATGCCGAGTGGCAGCACGGCGACGTCTGGCTGAAACTCTTGCAGACCGTCGTCATGGCTTTTGTCGGCACCGTGCTGGCCTCGATCGTCGCCTTTCCGCTCGCCTTCCTGGCTGCGCGCAACGTCACGCCGAGCCGCATAGCCAACCAGGTGACAAAGCGCTTCTTCGATTTCCTGCGCTCGGTCGACATGCTGATCTGGGCGCTGTTCTTTACGCGCGGCTTTGGTCCTGGGCCGCTGGCCGGCATGTCGGCTATCTTCTTCACCGACACCGGAACCTTGGGCAAACTTTATTCCGAGGCGCTGGAAAACATCGACGACAAGCAGCGCGAGGGCATCCGCTCGGTTGGCGCCACCCCGGCAATGGTGCAGCGCTACGGCGTGCTGCCCCAGGTTCTGCCGGTATTCCTCAGCCAATCCCTTTATTTCTGGGAATCCAACACCCGGTCAGCGACGATCATAGGCGCTGTCGGCGCCGGCGGCATCGGCCTGAAATTGTGGGAGGCCATGCGCACCAACACCAACTGGGCCAATGTTTTCTACATGGTTCTGCTGATCCTGCTTGTCGTTTTTATCTTCGACAGCATCTCCAGCTATCTCCGCCGCAAGCTGATGGGGACCGTCGCAAACAGCAATGATGAGCGGCGCGTTTCCGCCCGCCCGCCGGCAGCTCAGATCGCCTGAGAGGAAGGCTGCGTCCAGGCACCAGCCTTTTTCCAGCCGCTCCTGATGTGCTTGTAGCCGTCGCGGTAGACGGCTTCCGGGTTTTCCGAAAAATCGCGCCAGACCTTGGTGGCCGCCGCCAGATCTTTCAGCGAGCGGCCGAAGGCCTCGATCGTCAGCCAGTCGTCATAGCCGCTCTTGCGGATGGCCGAGAACGTCTCTTGCCACGGAATATGGCCGCGCCCCGGCACGCCGCGATCATTCTCCGAAATATGGATATGGACGACATTTTTGCGGTTGCGCGAATACGCGCCGATCGCGTCCGTCTCTTCGATATTGGCATGGAAAGTGTCGTACATCGCCTTGATGTGCGGCCGATCGATTGCGTCGACATGCTCCGACAGATCGTCCATTGTGTTGAGCAGATAGCATTCGAAGCGGTTGAGCGCCTCCAGCCCGATGGTGACGTTTTTGTTGCCGGCATGATCGCCGATGGCGCGTTGCGAGGCGACGGAGCGCTTTTTCTCCGCCGCCGTCGGCCCACTGCCGGAGAAGGCGCCGAGCGTCGAATGCAGCGGGCCGCTCAGCGTTTTGGCGCCAAGCGCTTGTGTGCAGTCGATCGTCCATTTCATATAGTCGATGCCGGCTTTGCGCGTCGAGGCATCGGCCGAGATCAAATTCATCGCCGGATCGCCCATCGCCGAAACGGCGGTGCGCTCCAGCCCGATGCGGTCGAGCAGCGCGCCGAGCTTTTTGTAATCGTCCGGCGTGCCGGCAAAGATCGGTATCTCGACGCCGTCGAAGCCGGTCGCCTTGATATCCCTGAGCAGCGGCTCGTGTTTCTTCGACACCGCCGTCGTCCACAAAAACATGCACATGCCGATTTTCATCGACGTCCCTCCCTTTTTGACGGCCGGCTGGCTCCTCCGCCGACTTCGCCATAAGCCCCCTCATCCGGCCGCTTCGCGGCCACCTTCTCCCGCTGGGGAGAAGAGGCAGACGGCAGCGCCGGCGTCTCCTCTCCCCTCGGGGAGAGGTCGGATTGCCCCGAATTGCCCTTGCAATTCGGTTGGCAATCCGGGTGAGGG
>NZ_JBVVQE010000075.1:0-33956 GCF_055811435.1 Mesorhizobium sp. WSM4837 | reverse complement strand
CCAAGGCTGGGAAGGCTGCCAAGACCACCAAGAAGGCGAGAAAGGCGGCCACGGCCGAAGGGAAGCTGCTTAAGACTCGGTCCAAAAAACACGAGACCACCATCCCCACACCTTCAGGCGACAGTAAGCCGGGCGCGCCTGCCAAGCCGGACAAGAAGGGCGGGCAAAACGAAAAGAAGAGGAGGCGCGCCTAGACGGCCGCTATTGGAGTTTCGGCGCGAGCGTTAAACGACCTTGATGGGGGCGCAAAGCTGCCGCCGCTGGTGTCGGCGGCAAAGTCCGCTTCTTGGCGAAGGCAAAGTTTGCCTGAATGGCCGAAATGGGGGCGCAAAGCAGTCATTCACGGCTCGACGTGCGGAGGTGGCTTTCGGGTCATGGCCGTGAATTGACCCGGAGCGAGCGAGCTTCCGCTTAGGGTCGATTCCTGAAACAGCTCCCTCGGAGAAATCATCCGACTTAGCTGCTGATCTGAGCAAATCACTCCGGTTTTCTCCGCGCGCTCCAGCTCTCTCCTGCACTCGTAGCGCCCGCAAATTGTGCGATTGGTGGACAATCACTCCGGTTATCTTCTGAACTTCACAATTCTATCCGCTCGGGGTCGCAAGAACACGGGGACGCTTCGCTCTGATCCACCGTCAGTGGCGCGCGAATAGGCCTCGAGCAGGGCCGCAAGGTCAGCGCCGGTCGAGGGTGACCGCACAGACCTCGGCGATGCTTGATGCTTGTCCATGAAATCCGCAAAGTGCGCGATCAACCGGTCATGGCCGCCTGCAGCCAGGACGAGCCGACGTCGCCGGGCAACGGCATCGTCCTCGTCTTCCGTCAACCAGCTGACATGCTTGTCGGCGAGCCATTCGAAGCAGCGGATACGCGATGACGTGGACAGGTTCGTGAGCGTCTTCCCCAATGAGACGCCTGCAATGATAGGCGCGCGCAGCAGGCGCGACGTCAGATCGCCGATCGTCGTCGATCCCTTGGCCATCTCCACCCTGCAAATATCGTCGATCGACCGTTCCAGCCGTCGTGCCGGCGCTTTGACGAAGACCTTCGATGCCCTGCGCAGATCGAAGCCGCATCGGGCGCAAAAATGCTGTGGGACAAGTTCGCCCTGGTCGAAGGCGGCGACCCCGCTTCGGCAGGCGGGACATCGATCCCGAAGACCGCGACCATGCACGAAGCACGAGATTCGCGTCGCCAGCCGCCAGCAACTGCGAAAATAGGGCACCTCATCGTCGGCGAAGCACCGAGGGCAGTACTGCATCCAGGTCGAACGGTTCCGGTCAGCCTTCTCGCGCAGCGGCAGTAGGAGCGGCGTCAAAGCGCAGCCAGTCATCGCCAACGCAGAGATCGCTTCATGCGGAACGCCCGTCTGCTCGCTGAGCTGAGCGGCGACGTGAGGCAGAAGCCGAAGGTCGAGGCGGGGCGACCACATCCCGTCGCCACGCCCAAGGACGCCGGCGAACGAGCGCGGCGCGAGACCGTTCGCGATCGCGAGGCGGTGGAGCCAGCTCGACAGCAGCTCATCCGGCTTCGGATCAATGGATACAGGCCACCGATCCCGAAAGACATCTTGATACCGCTCGCGGATCTCGATGGCATACCCTGCGTCGGTTGCCTCGCCGCTCACAGTAGGCCGTCACGCACTGGCGCCCGGCGGCGCTTCGAGACTGGGATGTAGTTCAGCGCCTTGAGACCCGATTTCGTGATCCGCTCCGCACCAGACCTCACGGCGGCCGCGGCGGCCGCAGAAACGATCGCCACGATCTCGCCGATCAATCCCTCTGAGAGCTGGAAGATCGTTCGCGCCAACGGTTCATCCGAAAGATCGGAAGCACGGGCGAGCGGCAATGCTCCCTCGAGGCTATCCAGGAGCGTCAGGAATTCCTCGCCGTATTGCCACCGCGGCACAGCGTGCAGGTCGAACCGGCTCGCCATCTCGGTGGTCTCGTTGATGAAGTCGTAGACGGCGACCTCGCCGATCAGAACCGGAGAGATGTCGAACTGGCGGCCAATCCGCCTCAGGAACGCGAGAACCGCCTCGACGTCTCGCGAGCGGCCGCGAATCGCATTGTGGAATTCGTCGAAGATCAGGATCCTGGGTTTCAGTCTGTCGAGCAGATGATCGATCTGTTCGGCCTTACGGCCAACATCTCGACCATTGCCGACCGGGGCGCGGAACGCCTGCAGGATGCTTCCATAGAAATGTGCAAGGCCGGCACCCTCGCGCGTCTGGACCACCCACACTCTTTGCCGCTCGGACGTTTTCATGTGCTCTACCGCAAACCGTTCCGCGATCATCGTTTTGCCGTTGGCGTAGGGCCCGACCAGCATCAGGCCTCTGGTCCGCAACGCCGCCGGTCGCGACAGCAGTTCGGAAAGGCGCTCGTGTGCCTGTACTGCGACGTGATGTGCGATCCATCGCGGCGCCCGGATGTAGGCGATCCGGTCTTCCGCGCAGCGATCGAGGTACGGGCGAACATGGTCGAGCAGATGGTCCGCCATGTCACCAATCCTCGACCGGCAGACGGCGTTTCTGACGTACGGGATGCTCAACAGGCGCCGGCGTCGGAGGACGCATTGCATCATAGGGTTTGGCGGCCTCCACCGCGTGGGTTCGGCGCACGGCGTTGCGGAGGTCTGCTTTCGAAGGCTTTTGCTTGCCGGCGATCTCCGCAATCCGTCGGCGGAGCACTACCTTCTCGACATCCGATCGCGCGTTCGTGGCACGTCGGTGCATGCGATCGGCTTCATGTTCCCACAAGGTGATCGGCGCGAGGGATTCGTCTCGCCTCTCGACGGGCCGAAACTCCCTTGACTCCGGATCGCGGATATAGATGTGACTGATATCGCGAGGGTCGTAGCGTACTTCGATCTTGCCCAGCCGATCTCGCTGCGGGACCAGGCCGCCCAGCCAGGACGAGTAGTATTCGAGCTCCAACATGCTAACACCCTGCGGTGAAAGGCGCCTCTCCGCGCCAGGAAGGAATGCCAGCAGAACCCGCATCGGATCATCGTCGCAGCGGGGGAGGTCGTGCGTCTGCCTCTCCCACTCTTTGGCCGGCACCTTCAACGTCCTTGCGTTTTCCTGAAGGTTGTGGTCGATCACCGCGAGCGCGACGCATCGCTCGAGATCGACGAAGCTGAGGCGAGCTCGCCGTTGCGCGGGGTATTCGTCGCGATCCGCCACGGATCGGCCCGTCGAGCCGGGCTGTGTCGCAAGAACGGAGTTGAGCTTCCCGAGCAGCCTTTCGACCACGCCACCATGATGGACGCGACCACGGTCCCGGTAGCGGATACGAATACCGTAGTCCTCGCACCCACGCTGGAAAGCATGCCCTTTGAACTCCTTGGCCGAGTCGGTCACAAGCGACCGCGGTCGACCGAACATCGGCCACCCATGCTCGATGTCCCGCGCGGTGAGCCAGACATCCTTCGGGCTCATTGCCTGCGCCAGGCATAGCGCGACCGACAGCGCCGACGGCTTCTCAAGCGTAAGGCAGAAGCCGAGAATACAGCGCGTCGCCACGTCGGTGACGATCGTAAGATATGCCCGGCCGACGAAGGTTCCTCCGCCCTCGATCACCTCCACGAAATTGATGTCGGTGGGCGTATGATCGATCTGACACACATCGAGCGGTCGTGCCGCGTAGATGTATCCCGGTCGTGGTTTGAGCCGATGGAGATGCTTCGGGTTCGCCGACCGCTTCCCGGCGATCTCCTCAGGCGTGAATAGCAGGGGTATCCGTCGGGCGACGGTGAGATAGGACGGAGCGGTCTGCCCGGCCTCCTCGCAGCGGGCGCGGATTTCCGCGACGACAGGCGCGAGCGGAGGAGCTTCAAGCACCAGCCACTGCTCTCGCAGCGTCGAGGCGATGATCTCCTCGATGCCCTGGTTAAGGCGCTTCTTACGAACGCCATCCAGCGGGGGCAGTAGCGACGTCACGGTGCGATCGATGCGGTAGCGCGCCAGCAGATTATAGACTTGGCGGGTCGAGAGCCGCAGCTCGGCTGCGGCCCGATTGATTGCCGCCTGTCGTGGACCCGAACCGTCGAGAATCCTGTCAAGCTCGCGGGCGACACGGCGTGCAGCCAGCCACACTTCATCGGAATGCGACAAAGCAGGTGCTGCTTTTCGGTTGTGCAATGGCTTCGGCAAATCGAGCAGTCAGTGAAATCGTTAGCGAAAATCACGCCCTTCGTAGCGCGGAAACCTAACCGGCATATGACGTTCGGGGGTTTGAAATCGGGAAGTAAAAGCGACAGCGACCGAAGCCTTGGCGCGACTCGACGAGCGGCTGGCTCGTTCCCCCGTCCGCGACGGTTTTGTCGAGCGCCAAAACTTCGCCGACGCGGCCGCCGCACTCTGGCTCGAGGGCGAGCTCGTCCACCTCGAAGACCTCGTCCTGCACGACGCCCACATGGACATTCGCGCCCCAACCCACGAGCTCACCCGGGCCCACGCGGTTCTGCGAACCCGCCGCCGAATTCTGTCGCAGCAGCCGGACTGGGCCCTCAGCCGCGACGGTTTTTTGGCCCTGACCGGCCGGGGCGGCGCGATGCCGGCGGCGGGACAAAAAGGCCCGGAAGGGGAGGGGGCTGGAGCCAGCCCCGTTGAAGCCGACGGTCGGGATGATGGTGAGGACGATCTTCTGGCTGAAGAATTTGCCGAGATCGATGCTGTCCTGGCACGCTCATCGAAGATTCTTGGCGGCACCGTCGTGCCGGCGAGGACGCCGCGCCCGGACGACAGGCCGGACCTGATCTACGACCTCGACTGGGACGAGGATGCACGGCTGGCCGAATGGCAAGATGTGATCGCCAGGACGCGCGATCTGCCGGTCGTTCTGCGCGCAGCGTTGCTGCTCGAGGCCTGGTCCGACATCGAGGTGCTGCAGCGTGGCGCCTGGGTCGGACCGCTGCTCATTTCCGCTCTGCTGCGGCAAGAAGGACTTGCCGCTCATCATCTCGCCAGCCTGCATCTCGGCGCCAAAAACATCCCGCGGGAGCGGCGGCGGGCGCGCAATCGCTCCGATCGGCTGCTGGCCTTCCTCGATGCCATTCACGAGGCGGCGCTGGCGGGGTTGAAGGAGCACGACCGGCTGACGATGGCGAAAACCCAGATGGAACGACGGCTCAAGCAACGCCGCACCAGCTCGAAACTGGCCGACCTGGTCGAATTGGTGCTGTCGCGGCCGATCGTCTCGACCGGCATGATCCAAGAGGTGCTAAAAGTCTCGAAACAGGGCGCGCTCAATCTTATCGGTGAGCTTGGCCTTCGCGAGATGACGGGGAGGGGAAGGTTTCGCGCCTGGGGCGTCGTATGATCACGCTTCACGGCCCGCGTTAGTCGTCTAGGAAGAGTTGTGTCGTATTTGGCTTTCGAACACGTCGGGGATGGGGACAAGTTGGAAATAAGGCAAGATGCGTGGATGGCCGGCAGCGACTGCTGCTAAATTAGGCCACCGAATCATTACGTCGTTTACAACTTTGCCGAAACTTGGGGGGCGGCGCGTGTCAGAAACGCCATCTATACATGCGTGGATCAGGTTTCTCAGAAACTACGGGCCGATCCCCACCAACGATAATATGTATGACGAGACGATTCAGCGTGCGCTGCGTCGTCACAAAATTCGGCCGATTACACTGCCCGCGCCACTTCGCGACGAGCTCGTTGAAAATTTTCGCGGGGCCTCCCCAGGTTCATACATCATCACCGGCACAGCAGGGGATGGAAAAACATATCATTGCCGAGAGGTCTGGATCGAACTCGGCGGCGACGCGAACCTCTGGAACCTGGGCGTCAAGGTTCAGCGTCTGGACCTCGGCGATAGTCGCTCTCTTGTCGTCGTCAAAGATTTGAGCGAACTCCGCGATGACGAAAGTGCATCGCTTATCGCTGAATTCTCGGCCGATATCGCGAATCCGACCGCAGCAACCTTCTATCTCCTTGCCGCCAATCACGGGCAGCTCCTCGAGAAATTCAAATCTGCGCCGAAGACGCCTGAGATCGAACGGGCGAGCCAAGTTGTCGAAGACCTCTTGGTTACGGGCGTGACGAACGACGCGGGAATTCGTCTCGAACTGAGAGACCTCAGTCGATCTCCGGCGGCTCAGACGGTAACTGCGATCATCAAGGCGATAACAGAGCATGAAGGTTGGCAGGGCTGCGACGGCTGCTCCGCGCGCAGCGACGGCGCAATCTGTCCCATATTCGAAAATCGCCGACGGCTCATAGGCGTCGGTGAAGAGGATCCATTCAAAAGGCGGCTTGCGGCGGTCATTGAACTTAGCGAGCGCAACGGGAGCCATTTTCCGGTGCGTCAACTCCTGGCGTTGATTGCCAACAGTCTCCTCGGTCATCCCGACGCCCGGGACGGATTGATGACATGCGCCGACGTGCCTGCGCTGCAGGACGCCGGACACCTCGATTTAGCGAGCATCTACCGCAACATTTTTGGTGAGAATCTGAAACCGAGCAGGGCTGAGAAGACGGAACTCTTTCGGAAGCTCAACGCGTTTGGGATCGGTGCGGAAACGAGCAACCGGGTTGACAATCTGCTCGTCTATGGCGCTGACGATCCGGCCTATAAGGCCGACTACGATGAACTTGTCGTCTCGGATCCCGTGTACGGGGCGACCGCCGCCTTTACCGCTGCTCAACGCACTTACCTTGAGGGAGCCGACGCCAACGGTCGCACCGTGTTTCTCGGAGCGCTTCGCGCACAACGGCAGCGCCTGTTCTTTACGATGCCAGAGTCCAAGATCGACGAGTACGATCTGTGGGACCTCAGTGTGTTTCGTTACGCCGGCCTGTATCTCGAAACGGCACAAAGAATCTCAGCCGGACAAGCCGCGCCCCGGCAGGCGGTCAGTATGGTCGTCCGCGGGCTGAATCGTATCTTCACGGGGATGCTGGTTCAGAACCAGGATGAGCTTGTGCTTGCGACGTCTGGCAGCTTTTCGCAGTCGAAGCGCAGTCCTCTGCTCGATGAAATTATCTCGGTACCTCGTGCGAGCGGTGAAGAGGTCAGCATCGTCCCAGACAAAGCTGGCCGACACTTCGGAGTATCGGTCAAGCTGGTGCGAGGCGGCGAAATTCCTCCCGTGTTCCTGGCACTTTCGCCGACGAGGTTCGAGTTCCTCGGGCGCGTCGCGGAGGGCGCACTGCCGAGCAGTTTCTCGCTTGAGTGTCACGAAGATCTACTCGCTTTCAAAGCGCGTCTGCTGCGGGAGACTGAAAACCGCCGCAAGCTCGATGGCGACGACGTCACGGCAGACGGAGAACTCGTTCTGCGGTTTATCGATATCAATTCCGATGGCCGCGCTCAGCCGCGACGCGTGATCGTGCGAGTATGACAATGGAATTTCTTGATCGCCCCACCCAGTTCGAAGAACGCACCGGTCCCGCCTATTGGATCGACGAAGCGATTTGGGGACATCGCCTGCATGACGAGCAGTCGCCGTGGCTGACGTTCCTCGAGTTTCTGACGGTGCTTCTGTCGGAACACCGTGAAGGGCGGGCCCTGAGCGAGGAAACCTACAACAGTCTCTCGTATAAGCCCCAGCTTCAGCTACGCCTGCGCAACCTGGTGTTCAACAATCCCCATGTCATGACCGTTCGCGCCGAAACAGGGTCAGACGACGCGGCTTGGTCACTTTGGCTCAATAAGATGGCCGAAACGGCAGGCGGCATCGACAAGCCTGATTTCAGGTATCTACGCGATCGCTTCGAAACTTTCGACGATTTCGCGGCCGTCTTGAACTTCCTCCAAGGCTCGGCGATTGAAGGGTCGAGCAACAAGCGGTGGAGCTCTAAGTTCGTCTTCCCGTTTGGGGCTCATTCTCTGTTCGAAGACGTCAACGTCAAGCCGAACGGCAGCGTCTCGAACGATCGTCGGTTTTTCGCCCGCACCGGCGAGATCCTCTACCTCATGTTGAGCAGGAGCAAGCACGCTGACGAGCTTCGCGTATTGCTGACGTCTCGTTTTCTGGATCAACCGGCCCCCTATGATGCGATGGCGCGCGCGCTCCAGGGAGATATCCAGCTCGCCAAGGCAGAGCGTGGGGGTGCCTATCTGCCGTGTTCTAAGCATCCAGTTTTCGATCGCATGGCGGAAGATTGGCTTTCAATCCTGAAGTTGCCCATTCCCGGCCATGACGCAGTTCCGCACCTTGTGACCACTGCTGGTCTCAATCTGCTTCTCTATCAACTCGATCGGGCAAGAGAGCTGCTTGATCGTTCTCCTGTCGAACTGGTTTGCGAAATCGTCTCGCCAAAAAAGTCCGTTGTGCGGGATCTGTCGGCCGACTCCTATCAACACAACAACATGCTGCCGCAACTGGCGATCGAGCGTTTTATCCTGCGCATTGCCGAGACGCAGGCCTGGACTGCGGCCGTTGCATCTGACGAACCCGTCTTGAGGGCCAGTGACCTCATGCAGCGCGAGTTCGGATGGCCAGACGGGGACGAAGACGAGACTGTCGGCGATCCGAAGCAACTGCTTGACGAGCTGCTCAGGAAGGCCACCACGCGTCACAAACAGCACGTGGGTAAAATTCATGCGACATGGTCGCGCGCAATCGGATTGTCGTCGCGTCGATCGAGCCGTCGCGTGCGCTATGCACCAACCGATCGGCTGCTGAAGACCCTCGTCGTGGCGTGCGTGGACAACAGACTTGAATTTAAAGACTTCCTGGTGCGCTTACATCAGCGCTACGGGATCGTCATCGGGGATGCGCAGGCACGATCGTTTGTCGATGCCGGGACCGCGGATCAGGAAGACTTTTCGGACAATGCGCATCGCCTTGAAGAGCGATTGGCAAGCCTCGGTCTTCTCAGACGCCTATCCGACAGTTGCGCCTACGTCGAAAACCCATTCCAGAGAGCGAGAGCCGAGTGAACCCCTCTGATCTCATTGGCGCCGCCGGCGCGACATCGATCCGTTTGCGTCTTGACGCGCTCTCGCCGGAAGATGGCATGGCGCGCTACCTTCTCGATCGTCTGACCGGCGAGCAGGTCGCTGCGATCACTCAGGCGTTACTCACCGATGCGAAAGCCACCGAGCTTTTGAAAATCGCGCTGCCGCGCAGCCTGGTTTCACCCTTCGGACTTCCGGAAAGCGTAATGACGGACGAGCGGATGGTGGCGATCCGGCACGCCGACTGCGACCGTCCGGCACTTCTTTTTGCCAACACGGATGAAGACCAAGGTGCCTCCCTCGGGGATGTGACCCTGATCGGGGCGAAACAGCTGACGGAAGAGTCAGGGCCTTGGGTCGAGGCGGCCACCGTGGGCCTGGGTCTGAGCGAGAGCCAGATCGCGACCTGGAGGGCTGCGTTGAAGGGACTGACCGCGGCCCATGACTGGACGCTCCACCAGATTGCAACCTACGTCGCCATGACCCGAACCCGTATCGAAACCGATGCGGTGCCGGTCACGGATGCACTGGGATGGGCCTTGCCCGCATTGCGCCTACCACGCGACAGCGGCTACTTCCTAGGGCTTGGTGAACGCGATCGCGAAGTCCCGCGTCGGTGGAAGAAGCTGTTTGAAAAGCTCGTCGCCGATCGCAAACCCTTGATGGTCAAGCAGCGCCCCAATCGCCAGCTCGTCGAAAATGAAGAGTTGAGAGAGCAGTTCGCGGAGGTGCGGGACGATATCCCGGCGGAGGTCCATCCTGCCATCGAGGCCTTCATTGAGGCCGCGCCAGGCTGGGGCCTAGAAGCAGAGGCGCTCAGCCTGTTCGAATGGGAGGCTGAGAGCGTTCTTCAGCTGTTTTCCGGGATCAAGCTGAAGAAAACGTCGCTCGCCCAAGAGACAATCAATTTCTTCGAGTTCACGTTTCCCGACCGACTGAGTCCAGCCGACAACGAGTACCTCCGCGTTCTCAAGGGACGATCGCTGAAGGAGACGCGTGAGGACGATCGCGAATTTTTCGAGGCGCACAGGGATGATCTGGGGCAAGACAAAGCTCTACGGGTCAAGTGGGAGCGCTTCGTCTTCGGTCGCCCGATCGAATGCACCGATTTCCTTGAAGGCCTGCTGCGAGTCATTGAACGTCTCTTTGGCCAGGTGAACCTCGGAGGTGGGTCCCGTAAATTGAGCATTAAGTCGGCCCGGCGATCGCGTAACCAGTGGCTCGACCTCAATGCTGACGTTGGCCTGTATTTCGGCCTGCGCTACAGAGGGTTGCCCGCGCTTCTCGGCGCAGCCGTCGAATGGGACGTGCCCCATCTCTTTAGCTACGAAGAACTGCTCGATCGCGCGAAAGCGCGTCAAAAAAAGTACCGGCGAAACGAGTCGACGGCGCGAAGTGCCTTGCAGATCAAATTCGATGTGGCGCTAACAGCCGGACGGGAGCGGGCAACCGTTCAGCTCGTGTGGACCGGGCAACCACCCGCCATCGGTCTGGAACTGCCGAAGGACCTCGGCCGCCTCATCAAGCGACCGCTTGGGCGCAGCAGCGTCGCGCGCCTCTCGGTCAGCCGAAAGGGCGCACTCCAGTCGGTATCTCTCACTGATACGGGAACGCTGCAACCAGCCTTCGGGCAGGATGCCGGAACGCTTATCCCACGAACGAACACCGGTATCGACCTTGCGAAGCTCCTCCCAAAACTCTTGAAGGAAGCAAAAGACGCCGGCCGGATCACACAGGCCGGTGCTGACGACATTGCTGCGGCGTGGAAGCAATTCGCCGCCTTGTATACCGACGCACTTACATCACTGCAGTCGTCCGGGTACGCGTCTGCCACCCTTGTCGCGCAGGCTGACGCCTACGGCGCCCTGCTGAACAGTCTGACCAAGAATGCCATAGGTGATCTTAACCGCCGCGATATCTGCGAGCCGGTGCTGCGGATCGGGACGATCGAAGTGCTTGGAAGCGCTCCGTCAGCCATTGTCGCACCTTGGCATCCCCTGCGCCTGGCTGGTGTCGCGGCCAAAATGCGTTCAGTCGCTGGCTTAGCCGACTATCTCTTGTCGGATGTCGATTTGAACTTCGGCGACTCGCGTCTGTTTTTCAGCGATCTCCGCGACGAACTCAGCCATCCGCTCTATCCTGAAGTGGCCGTCGGCTATGACGGCAGCGAACCCGTCCTGCTCACGGAAACAAGTACGGTCAACGACTACAGTCTGGTCGAGCGGCCGGTCCGCGATCCATCCGAGGCGACCACAGATGTCGATCCGTCAGAGGCCGCAAGACAGATTCGCGCGCTGCTTGAACGCTATCTCGACCTGCAGCCGCATGAGCGATCGAATCTGAGCATCATGCTCTACAATTGCGATGCGGCGGGTCTGCCGCTCGCAACCGTGAGCGCGCTAAGTTCCGTGCAGGACCAGGAAGAAGTTCATTGCAATGTGCTGGTCCGCCATCGCGATCGGGCCCGCTTGTCCGGAGTCTACACCGAGCTGCTTGAACGATCGGAAAACGATCCCGATGCGGTGGTGGTCAGCGAGACATCGCGGAACTTCATGTCGAAGCTGCGCATCGGCGTCATGCTCGACGTCGCGGGCGGATCAAAGTCGGGCGGAGCACGCGAGATAGATGTGGCCTTCCTGCACGACGTTGTCTCCCGTCAAGCGCGTGAACAGTGGTTCCCGGTTCCGGCTTTGCCGGATAATCCTTCCTTACTGCAACACGTGCCGGCCCGCTGGTCGTACCGGCGGGTCACCGCCGAAGACGAACTGAAGGCGACGAGTTACCTGACGTGCCCGCGTCAGCCAGATGCTGGCTGGGCCTATATCGACGCCGTCGCGAACGTTGTTCGGCGCCAGTCGCACGGTCCAGACGAACATTATCTGCCGGCCCGCCAGATCTCGTTCCAGGATGGTGGCCTGAAGGGGATGTTCGACGAGGTGCACAAATTGGCGGAGTGGGTTGCCACTTACGACGATCTTCTCGACAAGCGGCAGCTTGCCGCCCAAGGCATCAACGTGATCCGGTATCGTCGCCAACGCACGCACGGCCGCAACATGGTCGTGTCGTCGACATCGGAGCTGCGAATACTTCACGTGCTCGTCAAACGGCGGCTTGCGGAACTCTCCTTGGGTCTTGACGACGATCGCCTTGCAGGTCTGGCGCGGCGAATGATCGAAGACGCCAATGCCATATCGGGCGATATCGTTTTGCGTGCAGCCAAACGGGGCGTCTCGGCCGGCGAGCTGATCGGTTTGGTGCTGAGCCGGGCGCTTGTCGAAGAGGAGCTTGGTGAGCGAGCAGCCGTTGCGTGGTTCCTCCTCGATGACTACGCGGAGTGGCTTGGGCAAAAGGAAGAGGGGATCGCCGACATCCTTGGCATCAGCGTCTCGACAGGAGAGGATGGTCTTCCGAAGCTCAGGGCAATCGTGACCGAAGCGAAATACGTCGACCAATCCGGCTTGGCGGAGGCGAGCCGCAAGTCACGCAGCCAGCTGCGACAGACTGTTGCCCGTATCGATGACGCTTTGTTTGGCGATCCCGGGCGCCTCGATCGCGACCTCTGGCTTTCCCGCATCTCCGATTTGTTGCTGGACGGTACGGCGGCTCTGGGCCAGGCAAACATTCTTGAACGGGTTCGCGACGGCATTCGCCGCGGTGCCGTTCCGATCGATTTGCGCGGTTACTCGCACATTTTCGTTTCCGGCCCGGCGACTGACGGCAGTTCGCCAGGAGAGCAGGATGAGTTGCCGGAAATCCAGATGGGGCTCCAGGAAACATTCACGCGCGAGGGGCTTCGCAAACTGATCAAGGCTTACGACGCGAAACAGGGTCTAACCGAACTTCGGGCCCGGCTTGGCGAAAAGCACACGTGGAACTCGGTGAGTTATCGTCATCCGGCGCCGCGGGTCGATTGGACCAAGGCCATCAAAGAAGAGCATTTGATTGCTGGAAGCGAAAAGCCCATTAGCCACGACTATGATCAGGATGACGATGAGGGCGATCCCGAAGGCGGAATCGTTATTGAGGCCGTAGAACCGCGGACAAATGATAATGGTTCGGTCGCCGTGAGCGGCGATGGCGGCGGTCTGTCCAGCGGGGAAATCACCCCCGCCCTAGTCTCGAGCCAAATTAACGACGAAGATCAGGCGACCATCTCAGCGCCGTCACTGGCAATCCCGCAACTCCATGCTCCAGCCTTGCCAAGCGGCGACACGACTGCTCCGACGCCCGACAAATTTTCTCGCGCCGGCGGCGAGGTCGGCATCGCCGCTCTCATCGAAGCTCGCGCTCAGAAAGCTCGCGAAAACTCGGCGGACGAACGTGAATGGTTGGCCAGCACCGCACAAAAGCTGCGCTCCGCACTGCTCGGCTACAATCTTCAGGCCAAGCTCGTCGGCACGCGCCTGACTCCAAACGCCGCGCTGATCCGTTTCATGGGGTCGGATCGTCTGCGCGTCGAAGACATCGAAGCGAAACAATCATCTCTTCTGACGACGCATGGGCTCAGGCTGATCTCGATTTCCCCACTGCCGGGCGAGATCGTCGTGGGCGTAGCGCGGCCGCAGCGACAGGTCGTTTCACTTTGGGATGTTTGGGGCCGACGGGAAATCAATCGCAATGCCGCGGGAGTGAACACGTCCTTCGTGCTGGGCCTGAAGGAGCTTGATGGCGATATTCTCTATCTAAATCTCGGCGGCCCATTCGCCGGCGGGCAACAGCATGAGCCCCACACGCTCGTTGCCGGCGCAACCGGGTCGGGGAAATCCGTGCTGATCCAAGCCCTCCTCCTCGACATCGCTGCGACGAACTCTAGTGATCTGGCACACATCCACCTGATCGACCCGAAAATGGGTGTCGATTACGCGGCAATCGAGAGGCTCCCGCATCTGCAGGGCGGGGTGATTGTCGACCAATCGAGGGCGGTTGAGGTTATGGAGGGTCTCGTCACGGAGATGGAGCGCCGCTATGAGCTGTTCCGGTCCAAGGGGGCTCGAGACATTCGTGCATTCAATTCCAAGGTCGAGGCTGCCGAACGGCTGCCATACGTCTTCCTGGTCCATGACGAGTTTGCGGAATGGATGCTGACGGAAAATTACAAATTTGCGGTGACATCCAACGTATCGCGCTTGGGCGTGAAGGCACGCGCCGCCGGGATGCATCTAATCTTTGCAGCGCAGCGGCCTGATGCGAACGTCATGCCAATGCAGCTGCGTGACAACCTTGGTAACAGATTGATTTTGAAGGTTGCGAGCATCGGAACATCCGAAATCACGCTTGGCGTGAAGGGTGCGGAACAACTTTTGGGTCTTGGTCACCTTGCTGCGAAGCTGAGCGGCGAGCCAACTATAATCTATGCGCAGGCTGCGTTTCTTGCAGATGAAGATATCGACGCCGCGGTCGTTGCAATATCAAAATCAAATAGTGCGACGAGTCGCGATTGAAGGAGACACAGGGTGGGAACATGGAATTCAAGCCCGCATCCAATCTCGGACCTAAGGGATTGGAACTCACTTGGGCGCCTTGAATTGCGGCCTTCCTTTCAGCGGAAGGAAGTTTGGAATCCTGCGGCGCGCATTATGCTTATCGACACCATTCTGAGGCAGGTTCCAATGCCGAAGATGTTTCTTTGGAACGAAGTCCGCAATGAGCACACCCACAGACAAGTGATTGACGGCCAGCAACGGATCTCAGCGATATTAGCTTTTTTAAGAGACGAATTCGCATTAGATGACCCATACTCGGGCGAATTCCACGGTAAAAAATTCAGTGAACTGCCGAAAGAAGTTAAAGATAGCATACTTCTATATAAGATTGACTACAATGAGGCCACTGGGTTTACAGAAGAAGAGGTAAGAGAGGTATACTCTCGTGTAAATAAGTATTCTATGCCGCTGAATAGGCAGGAATTACGCAGAGCTGACTTTCCGGGGAGGTTTCTTGAGCTATCTACGGATCTCTCCCTAAATGAGTTTCTTGATGCCTCGAGGGTGTTCACCGTCGGCCAGCGAAGGCGAATGGGCGACGTAGAATTCGTGTCTGAGATACTCGCTGGCATGCTTGAGGGGCCGCAAGATAAGAAGGGGGACCTTGATTACTTCTATTCCAGATATGCGGAGTGGAGGCCTGCGGAAGAAGCCAAAGTCAAAGAAGATTTCTTAGCTGTCATATATGACCTGGAAAGCATTTTCGCTCCTGAAAAGTTGTCGTTAGCCAAGACCCGATTTCGGCAGAAATCGGATTTTTACTCGCTCTTTCTGACGATATACGAATTTCGAACCGCCGGAGATTGCTTGGCAGGCAAGGATCTCGAACCACTAAGGGGCGATCTACGGATACTTGACACGAATATAGCGCCAGAGTCCGAAATCGATGTCTTGAGCGAGTATGCGATAAAGTGTGTGTCGCAGGCCAATAGCGTGTCGAGCCGGTCTTGGCGGAAGAACTTTCTCATGGATGTCTTACAAGGAACTTATCGCGGGAGAAAACCAGACGGCACTGTCCGATCAAAGTTCGAGTCCATCGCCGTGCAGCTGGAAAGAGGTGGTGCCCAAGGCAAGCTTTTTGAAAAGTGTATTGGATGCGGCGAGCCACTTCACAACCATACCGCCGACGGGCGGGAATTAGACTGGCCAGTGGACACTCAAGTCTTCCAAATCTCAAACGCTAGTTGGCGCATGCACGGATGCAGGGCGGGGGCCTGAATGGCTTTACTGTTCTTTGGCCGCAGCGAAAATTCAGCAAAAGAAGCGATTATTATTCCGGATGAGCTGCGAACGCCGTTCGGAAAGACATATGAGGTTGGCGAGAGAATCGCTGCTGGGGGAAATGGGGTTGTACATCGGTGTACTGACCTTGGGGATGGTACCGAGTATGCCGTCAAGTTTCTCCTCGACCTACGAGCGCATCGGCGAAAACGTTTTGATCGAGAAAAAACGCTCCTTCAGGGGATCCGGCATGACCATCTAATCGCATATCAAGATGCAGGAAACATAGATGGTGAGCAGCGAAGGGCGCGTTTATCGCAGCTGATAAAAGATATTCCATTTATCGTCATGATGCTGGCCAATGAACCACTGTCATCACTGGTAAAGCGAGCTCCTGTTCCGAATGAGATTTTCCTGGCTCAGTTCCGCGGACTTGCACACGGTCTCGGCGAGCTTCATAGAAGGGCTGTCCATCGTGATATTAAGCCCGACAACATCCTGGTTATGGGCGACCGCTGGGTTCTCAGCGATTACGGCCTATGTGACATGTTCGATCTGCCGGTTGAAGAAAGAATGACCCCTGACTGGGAAATCGTCGGTCCACGATTTTGGATGTCTCCAGAAGCAAATAACCGTAGCATTGGTCGAGATGACCAGATCAATGCCGCATCCGATGTATTTCAGCTGGCGTCGGTATTCTGGTTTGTAGTCAACCGCAGTCACCCCACAGGGGTTCTTTCCAAAGCTGACTGGAAGGGTCCAGAAACACTGTTCGATCCAATATTCAAAGCGCTTCATCACAGCGCTTCCATACGACCGGCTAATGGCGAGGCTTTCGCGGTACAGATTGACGAAGCAATTCTAGGGTAATCGCCCCCGATGGTCATTTGTGGCAAACAACGCAGCTGCCGGCCCCTTCGTCAAGGCCGTACACGTCGTCGATTGTCTCTGCGGTCTTTCCCGATAACGGATTGACCCTCCGGCCGCGCCGTAGCCGTTCCCGGCGTTTTTCGTAATCCGACTTGATCTGTTCGACTCGTTCGGGCGAGATCAACTCCGTAAGACTCTCACCTTGGCTCCATGTGAACGGCGAGCCGTCTCGCAAGGCGGTCTTTTCGTAATCGACGGCCTCGGCAAAGCGATCCGGATGATGTTCTGCGAGCCGAACCCATTCGATCTTCTGCTGGTAGAAGCAGAATGTGCAGCCGGACCGGGAACGCCATTGATAGTAGGCCGGCTCACCGACGTCGGACTGCTCGAGTATTTCGATGACGCCGGTGCGATCGACTCCAGCTTCACGAAGCGGAAGATGAACCCGCATGTTTGGGTGTGTGGCCTGGTAGCCTTCGCGACTTGGCTCATCGGCGCGGATGGCGACGTAGGAGTGGACGATCGTCCCGCTTTCGAGATCCTTTTGCAGCCAATGCTCCAGCGGCCGGAGTTTCAGCTGTCGCGTGCACCAGCGGGTACGGGGCGACGGGAGAAAATTGCCGTATTCGTCCAACCAGAAATCAAAGTCGCGATCGGGATTAAGCCGCTGGATCGGCCGACCTAAGAAGCCTTCGAGCTTATCAAGGAAGCCATAGACCTCAGGCAGTTCCTTACCGGTGTCTGTGAAGAAATATTCTATGGGCAGCTCTGGATGATGCTGTCGCATGTAAACGGCGAGCGCCGCGCTGTCGCGCCCGCCCGAGAGACCGAGGATATGACGTTCCCCACTCATTGCCTGCCAACCTCATCTTCGCCATCGGCTGCCGTCATGGCGACTGCACGCGCCAGGGCAGCAAGCTGCAATCGTCCGCTCTCATTTTCTGATCTGAGCGAAGCTACCAGACGATCAGCCATTCCTGCGGCGGCTAGCTTTTCGCTTTCGCTCAGTTCGAAGCTCCGCATCAACGGCGGCATTTTTGGGTCGAGGCCGACGACAAGTGCCAAGGCTTCGGTCTGGGAGCGTCGATCTCGCACGATTGCCAAAGCCTCGAGCTCCCGGAAACGGCGCCCGTATCGCGCAATTTCCGTCAACGCTTCTTGCCGGTCTCTGTCCGACCAATTCCGGGCGGGGCGGTGCAACAGAACACTGACAGTACTCTCGATCTCGCCTTTTCCAAGCTCCATCGCCGCGACGCGATCTGCAAACGCATCGAAATTGTAATCGTTCGTCAGGCCTTTGAGCAGCGATGCGCGTTCCGCAATTCCTGCGAAACTCACGGCATCGATTCCGAGCGCCTTTGCAAGTGCCAGACGCAACTCCTCGAGAAGCGCGGGATAGCTCGCTTCGGCCGCTTGAAGGGCACGATAGACGGTCTCTGGGGCGAGCTCTTCACCGAGAGCAGCCGGAAGATCGTCAAACAGAAGTCGCTCGGGATCGTCTGCCTTCGTCACGATCCCGCGGATTTTCACCGCTAAAGGATCGAGATTGGTGGTGCGTTTTGCGAATTGTGAGAGCTCTTCAAAACGCTGAAAAAGAGCTGCGGCGACGGGCAATGACCCTCCGTGATGGTCAACCCTGAGCAGCTGCGCGAGCCCACTGAGAAACGCTGTTTCGCGCACGGACCGATCGATCCGCCTCAAACGGAAGAGACCAGGCTTCTGCAAAAGCTTGTCGACGACGACATCATCGATTGCTGTTTGATAGACCCCGTCAATATAGACGGCAACGCTCTCCCGCTTGGCGAGCATGTAGGCGAGTGCCAATACGGGCATTACACCGGCTTTGATGCCATAGGGTGGTCGAGCCCACTCTGCATAGACAGCATCGAGGGGCTTTTCGCCTGCGAGGTCGATTACGTCCCACGCTGGGCGGAGCGATGCCCCCTCTCGGCTCTCGTCCGGATCCGAAAAACCGAAGACGCCAGCCTTGACTTCTTTGTGCAGCCCGAACGGTCGAAGCAAGGTAAGGTAGAGGCCGAGCTCTGCAGGATACTGGGTCATTCCTAGCTGCTCATGCGGATGTGAGTTGACCATCGCATGAGCGAGCTCGCGCAAAGCAGCCATGGAATTCGATGATGGTTTGTCGCGCTGGAGCAATTCGCTTTTGATGATCGGCGCCTTCGAGAAACTTGCGTCGGCGAGCGCGCTTGCAACGACCGTTAACTGTGCGCGGACGGCTTGGCTCGGCTGAGGCGCCAGGTACCAGCTTGCATTCTCGAAAGCCGTTTCAAGCGCCCGATAAAGCTGATCGATGCAGTTGGATTGTCTCGCGGCAATCTCCCGCCTCGCTATCCGGTCGCCCTCCAGCTGCGGGTGCTCACGGAAAACGCGTTCAACCGCTAACAACTCTGCAGCCGTTGACCGCAGCGTAAAGCTGTCATTTGCCCCGCCCACGGCAATCACACGCTTCTCAGTCGCAAGCGCTTTGGCCGCCTTCTGGGCCAGTTGATTGACGGATTTCGTCGTCAAAGAACCGTCGCCGAGAAGCAATAGCAAAAGGCCGCTGCCATGAAGCGGGCGGGCTAGAATGCCGCTCGTCAAAGACTCGATCGTGTCGTTCCGGCTGACGACCTGCAGCGCTATTTCAAAAGTCCTCAGCGCGCCTTTCTGGAAGTAATGCCGTTTGGCCGTGGCAAAGCCCAAACCGACGCGGCGCGGAATGTCCGCGAGCTCAAGTGAATCCGCCGGCTGGATAGCCCGGCCAATGGCTTCCTCAAGATCGAAGTCGCTGCCGGCAAACAGTGCATATCCGCCGAGGCGGGGCTGCCGGATCAGGATAGCCCAATCGACGAGATCATTGATCGCTCCGCTGATCGCTTTCATTCCGAAGCCGGGTACCGACGCGCTCAAAAAGTCGTCTGCGAGCACAACGCCAGAACCGTTGCGGAAAAACTCGATGATCGCGGCCGCTTTCGTCAAGGCAACATGCAAACCGGTTCCTTTGACGCCGGCCCGCTCGATCGCTTCGAATGCGAGGCTGAAGCGGTTGCCGTCCACACCCGCCGTAAGGGCCATTCCGAAGTTGGCAGCAAGATAGTCCCAGAGCATCGCGGGGTCATAAGTCCCGCCGTTAAGATCGGTCGTCTCCAGAAACTCCTTGAAGCCGGAGGGCTCGGCGGAACTCAAAAAACCGAACACGCTCCGCTCATTCTGGGCAAACCGCGCTCTCGAGATCGGTCCGAGCAGAAGCGCGCTCACCGGGTTAAGAGGCCATGTCTGCTCAAGCGCTTCCGCGAGCACATCAACGTCCGTCGGGCGGCGTTTGGCGACCGCTTCAGCAACAACGCGGGCGCCCGATGCATCACCACTCGGGCGCTCAGCGGCTATGGCTCGGCCAAGCAGCGCAACTGTTTCATCCGCACCCGAAAGAAATGCGATATCCTGGTAGCGGCCTTGAACCTTACGCCATTCCTGCCGCGCGTTGCGCGCAGCACGCGCGGTGTACTGCTCAAACGACTGGTGGAGAATGCCAATGACGACCAAGCGGCCGCTGCTGCGCGACGCATGCTCGGCGAGATCCTGAAGCAGATGGACGTCGCCGCCTTCGAGTGCTTCGTGCTCAAGAAGCTTGCCGAGTTCGTCGAGGATGAGGAGGGTTCCGCTCGATGCGCCTTCGCCGCCCGCTATCAAAGCCTTGATAAGCCGATCATCGCTTGCTGCGAACTGTGATGCGGCGTCAGGCGACCAATCGAGCGCATTACGGGCGGATTCGACGATTGCGTCGCGGAGCCGTGTCCGGCTTCCGGTGACGGCGACGACTTTCCACGCGCCGCTGGTTTCCGGGAACGCCTGATTGAACAGGGTCGAAAGGGGCTGCCCCGCAATATCTTGAGCAATTTTCCGGTTCTTCTTCGTGCCGGCCACGAGGTTTGCAAGCAGCAGGGCGGCACTCGACTTGCCGCCACCATAAGGACCGGTCCAAGTGTAAGCGCTTTGATGGTGGTCCCGCTGGCTCTCACCAAGAGTGCGCAGAGCTTTTGCGACGCTTGCCTGCAGAACGTATCCGACCAATGGCGGCGTGCCGTTCAGATCCGCATCGAGCCGGGCCGATCGCGCGAAACGGCGATCAATGGAAACTATACTGGAAAGCTTGCTCATGCTGCGATCTGACGGTCGGGCTTGCGTGGGTAGGCGAGAGAAAGAACCGTCGTCGGATCGAACTCGGAAGTGCGCTGGATCTGGCGAAGACCGGCCGTGTCGACCCATTGCCAAGCACCTGTGGTCAGATCGTCAAGCCGCATCAGCCGGGAAACCACGCCGTCTTCGTCGAGTTTGAAAACGCGTCCTGGCGAGCCTGCTCCATAACAGATCTGTTCAGCCGTCAATGTGTTCGCGCCGCCGGATCGTTCCCAGAACTGACCAAGCGCGTAAGCGAAAACGGCGTCATGGAGGCCCGGCTTCGGACCGCGAACAAACTCGTACCAGCCGCCAAGCCGAGCTTCCCGGATCAATGCAAGCTCGGCCAGCAGAGGCTCCGCGGCGTCTTCACTGAGAGTATCCGCCCGCCGCACATAACTGCGCAAGAAAACCTCGATATCGCGCTTAAGTGTTCCGCGCGTTGCCCGCCATCCGTTGCTCTCTACCAAGGTCATGAGCTGGTCGAGCAACATGGCCGGATCAAACTCGATCGCGTTGAGCAAATTGAACGCGTAGTACGCAGTTGTTGTCATCGCAGGCGTGCTGGCGATATGCCAATGAGCGAGCCAAATCGTCGATGATTGCTCGAGGTAAGGATCGAGACCATCGTCGGAGAGAATGGCGCGACCAAGCCCGGTTGGTGCAATCATCCGATCAACTTCGGCGAAGAAGCCCGACGCGAGCGCCCAATAGCGCATCGACACGGCCATATTGCGCCCGACGCCGAAACGGGCTATTGCACCTTGTTCCTGAAATGTTCTCGAATCGGCTCCGCCGCCGATTGCATCAAAGGCTTTCTTCAACCATAGCAGTCGGAGCGGGAACGTCTCGTGTCCCGCAAACTGCCCTCTCGAATCGAACTCTATCGCAGCGCGTCCCATGAAAGAGACCTTACTGGTGAAGCTCTCCAGTTTCAAGGCGAGATAGCGCGGCAGCATCAACAATGTGGTTGGCTGCGCTCAGTATCTCTTCGGAATTCTGATAGCGATTACAGAAAATCCGAATAACGCTACGAGCCTCTATTGGGGAAAGGCCAATGGATTCAAGCACATGCGAAGTCTTGATTTGCCCTGAGGTGCATGCCGATCCTGTTGAAAGCGATACGCGGCGCGCAACGCGGGCGCAGAGCTCGTCCGCATCGACGTTGAAGAACTGGATGGACGCTGTGCCCGGGACCGTGGGCGCATCGCCGCTGACCCGACGAAAGCGAAGCTGCCGTTCTTCGAGCGTCTCAAGCAAGCGTTCAATCAACGCGGAGCAATGCTCCTTATCGGACTCAAGTCGATCTCTCGCGACCCGAGCAGCCGCACCGAAGCCAGCCACGAGCGCGACCGGCTCAGTTCCGGGCCTCAGACCGCTTTGCTGGCCACCACCCAAAGTCAGTGGAAGCGGCTTCGGCGCCGATGCTGCAAGATACAAGGCCCCTATACCCATCGGACCATAACACTTGTGGGCCGAAAGGGTGAGGTAGTCGACATCAAGCTCGATGACGTCAACGTCGATCTTGCCGGCGGCCTGCGCCGCATCGCTATGGAAGAGCGCGCCACTCGCATGCGCCAAGGCAGCAGCTTCCTTGACGGGCTGAATGACGCCGGTCTCGTTGTTGACCATCATCACTGATGCAAGGAGAAGATCCCGGTCGACGAGGCGCGCAAATTCGGCAAGATCAAGCCGACCTTGACGATCGACGGGGGCAATGCTGATTTCGAATCCTTGGGACTGCAAGGCGTGTGCAGGCTCCAACACAGCCTTGTGTTCGACTGCCGAAACGACGATGCGTTTCCGGTTCGGTTGCGATCTGCGAGCGGAGCGTGCCACGCCCAAAATCGCAAGATTGTTGGCTTCAGTCGCACCCGACGTGAACGTGATCTCGCTTGCCGCGGCGCCGATTAAATCGGCTACCAATTCGCGGCCGTCGGCAATCGTGCGCGCGGCAATCTCGCCTGAAACGTTGGGCGAACCGGCATTGCCCGGTTGCGCCCAAACAGCAAGGATCGCCTCGCGAGCTTCAGGCGCAAGGGGTAGAGTGGCAAAACCATCGAGATAGATTGGATGCTCCATTTCAAAATCTTCCCGCACTGGACTCGCATTCGATGCTAAAGAGAATCGAACGGCGAGGTTTAAGATGTCGAACGATATAGCGAATGAACCACCTGATCAGAAGGTGGTTTACGAACAGCGGTGTGAGGATTTCCGTTCGCTCAACGGATTTCTCTGGCAATCGCCTCTCATAATTATGACGCTTACCGGCGGTTTGTGGTTTGCTGTTGCAAGCTTCGATATCAACGATCGCGCACGATCGATGTTGCTTATATTTGCCGGCATCTCGAACCTTTTGATGATCATCGCGCTCATTCGGCTGCGATATGTAATGCAGCGGGTGCTCGCTGACATTCGCAGCTACGATGGCAAAGGCAAGATTGGGGGAAATTTCATTATCGTTGGGACTTTCTGCGCGCTCCTGCTGTTCGCAGCACTCGGCTCCTTCGTGACGAGTTGCGGGCCAGCAGTGTATTTCACCAAGAACGCCGCCGCCAAGGCAACCCCCTAATGGAGGCGGAAGGGTCACTCGATTCTGTCACCTACTACGACCGGTTGGCTGCGAATTTGGCGCCACGATACGACGCCGTCACCTTCGATGTCGTCCATCCAGATCTTTCCGAACATCTTCCGACTCAAGGCCGGGTCCTCGACATAGGCTCAGGAAGTGGGCGCGATGCACGAGGGCTTGCAGCTCGGGGTTTACAGGTCACAGCAGTCGAGCCGTCCATTGCGTTTCGGCGTCTTGGAGAAGCGAATAGGGTCCGCGGAATAACCTGGATCGACGATCGCCTGCCAAAGCTTGCTCGGTTGGGCAAGGTGCCGCCGTTTGACTTCATTCTTTGCTCGGCGGTGTTGATGCTGCTCGCCGCCGGCGATCTTAGGGACGGCTTTCGAAGGATGGCGCATCTTCTAGCGGAGCATGGCCGTCTGGCTGTTGACATTCGAGACCCAATGCCCAGTGAGCCGATCGGCGTTTTTCATGCGCACTCTGACGCACAGATCCTGGAGGCTGCAGCCGCCGGCGGGTTAACTTGCATTGATTTTGCTGAAAGAAACGATGCGTTGGGGCGTGCGGCATATCTGTGGCGCAACTATGTCTTCGCTCACGCAATGCCATGATGCGACGGGTTCCGAGCAGAGAGTAAACTCAATCTGGTAGTCCGCAGTTCAAATCCCTTCAACAGCACCAAGGGATTTGGATTTATCCAGAGGCTGCCGGCAGAGGACTTGCCAGTGCGGCGGTCCTGCTCAATCTCATAGTTGATCTTCTGGCCGCCATTCAGCGTCGAGAGGCCCGCGCGTTCGTACAGCGGAAATGTGGACGAAAACATCCTGACCGCCATTGTCGGGCGCGGATCATGCCGGCTACAGCTGCGCGCTCCAGAACGACCCTTGAGAGATAAAGTCAGGCTGCGACCTTCTTGCGGGTCCGCTTCGCCGGCGCCGGCGTTGCCGACTCTTTCGGTTTGCGGCCGAGACCCATGGTCTTGGCCAAGGCTGAGCGCGCCGCGGCGTAGTTCGGCGCGACCATCGGGTAATCCGCCGGCAGGCCCCATTTGGCGCGATAGTCGTCCGGCGTCAGCCCATAGTGGGTCGACAAATGGCGCTTCAGCGATTTGAATTTCTTGCCGTCTTCAAGGCAGATGATGTAGTCCGCCGACACCGACTTCCTGATCGGGACCGCAGGCTTGAGAGCCTCCGGCTCTGCTGCGGAGACGCCTCCGGCCGTGCCTTTCAAAGCCGCGTGCACTTGGCCGATCAGGGCGGGGAGATCGCACACTGGGACAGGATTATTCGAGACATAGGCTGAGACAACATCGGCGGTAAGCTCGATGAGGCTGTCGAGACTGTGATCGGCTTCTTCTGTCATGAAAACTCTCCGGGTGGCTTGAAAGACAGTCGGCGAAGTGTTCCCACATAATGGTGATTGTCGCTGAAAGCAATAAATGTCTCGGCAGCATAAAGTATCGCCCTAAGCTATTGCTAATGCGGGTCCGCCCCGGAAATGGTTCGGGCGCTAGGCCCGGGACCCGGACCTCTATTTCCATCCATGATCTTTATGGTTTCTCTGACTGCGCAGGAGCGCGCCTCGCAGAGGCGAAAATCACGAAATTCCGCCCTTCATGAAAACACGGCCAGGTGAATGGAACCTGGCATTCGTTCGTCAGTGACGGGTCTATTTCTGGCGTTTTCTACGGAGGACTGTTTGTCTTTCTTGCGAGCTGATCGGTCTTCCGCCGGAACTCGGTCCGAGAATGAAGTCAAACACGGGTTGGGGCTGACCGAGCGCTGTCGCCTGTAGGGCCGCCGGGGTCCTTACCGCGACTTCGGCGTGTTCGGCGAGCGTTGCGGGTGACATGCCGAGCGCACGCTCGAAGCTATGATCGGCCGTGTTCATCAGCCGACGAAGGAGCGCCGCGGCGCGTCCGGCATGACGCATCGCCGCCGCCTGCTTGCCCTCGCGGATCTTCACGCCGGCCGCCGATAACAGGATCAATCCCTTGAAGAGCGTCCGAAGCGGAGCGCCTCGGTCTGCAACTTGCCACAGACCTTCCCAGGCCTCATGGGCTTCCCAGTAATAGCCGTGGTGAAAAGGTCGAGACCCCAGAGGAATTTGTCTGAATCAAGCGAGATCTCAGCCACCGACAGCATGGCTTCGCTATTATAGCTGTGTCCCGCGGGATCGCGCACCGGATGCGGTTGCCTGCCCGGCAGATACGCATAGGATGGAAAGCTCTTTTCCGGCAGCCAGCGCCGGCGCAACATCGAACCAATAGCCATCAAAGCCGTATAGCACACTCGTGACATCCTGAACGGATGATCACTCCGGAGCGCCCGCCGGCAAAAAAGAGGTTTTGGGCAAACGCCCGGGCTCGCAAGCTTCAGTGCACCAAGGTGATCAGGCCGCGTGGCCTACTGGCATGTCGTTGAGATGTCATCCTTGCTCACCTATATGCCAGCGTGCGTCGGGCGTTCTCCTCCCATTGCGTCCGGCGCGTTCCCCTCTGGAGGTTTTTGACCTCTTGCTTGGCCGGGTGCTGCAAGCCCGGCCTTTTTCTTGCGCAGAAGCGATGAGCGGCTCATCAGCGGCTATGAACATGGCTTGACCCGCCCGACTTGCGAACGGGAAGGGATCGCCGGCACGTGCTGGAGTGCGAGCCCCTCTATGATCCAGGGCGGACACACATTTGCTGGGAAGATCCGCTCAGGCGAGCGAATTGGATGATTAGTAGAGTAGCTGAAAATACTCGCCGGCGTGCCAGCGTCCGCGAACGGTGGCGACTTCATATGACGGGCCCACCGTCTTGCCGACCAGGCAAAGTCGGCATCTCCCTATCGGCCGTGCGCCAGATCCAGGAATAGAACTCTGGTCGCGATGCGATCAGTTCGCTCAGCGTTTCCTGGTACGCACCATCGGAGGAGGGCGGCACGACATACAGGCCAACGGCCGCGGCTGTGTCTGCAATATCGCCGTCGCGGTTCACGCTTCGCTCCCTTGTCCTGGCAAGGGCATCGACCAGCTTCTTTTCATAGGCGGACTCGTAGGCACCCAATTCTCCGCCACGACCATGACGGCCATTTCCTCGATCACCGCCAGCCCCGCCGGGGTCAACCCGAAGGTGGCAATCGCGATTAGATGTGATGCCTCATCCGCGCCCCAGAGTGCCATCTCGGTTTCAAAACGGCTTTGAAGCCGACGATGAAGACTCTCGTCCAACAAGAACACGAACCCCGGGATGTGCTTGACGATCAACTTGTGGCCGCTGCGAGCTCGCTGAACTCCTTGCCTCGCCGACCAGGATCATCAGCTTTCTGGGGCCGCTCTTCGGGGCAGCGCAGGTGCAAGCGCCTGCCCGCGCCTTTGCTCGATCGCTATTTTATCAGCAGACCGGAACGCCTCGGGCACGAACAGGATTTCGCTGAGTGCTCCGCCCTTGACCGTCATCTGGCCAGCGGCCTCGACGAGATGCCAACGAATATTCCACCAGTGACGTTTGCCAGCCCATCGTGACGTCCAGACTGTCAGTTCCGCTTCGTGCCAGAGATAATGGACCAGGCCGCGCAGGGAGAGTTTCTTGGTGTCCCCGATCACGCTGTCCGAACCTACGGCGCCAGTTGCCGGCGCAGAGCGCGTACCAACCTTCGACAGGCGAAAATCCAGCTTCAACGCGGCCATACCGCTCTCTGAATCGACCTGAATAGCGCTGCCCATCAGCACGCCAAGGCCGGACAGTTCGTCGGGCGGCTCGTAAGAGGAACAGGAAGCATCATGGCTGCCACCCGACAGCGGCATCCGCTTGACCATGTATTGGTCGCCAACCTGCGCAATATACATAGCCGGGCAGGGCTCCTTGCACAGGCAAAGCGGTCGCAGCTTTCTGCGATGTGGATCCGCAAGCGCAGCCTGTAGATCAGGCGCCGCCTCCTCGATCACCTGGTCAGCAAGTCTGAAACGTCGCATAGCCTCCGTTGCTCCGGACACCGCCGCATCCCCACGTCCATTGAGTGATGGTTTTGCCATCGAGGCAACAGGCTTGGTCGTCACGGTATACACGCGCATCACCGCCGAGATCATCGCTGCAATCGAAGAAGGTGCAGGTGATTGGTGCGCGCCGTGGTTCCACACGGAACCAGCGCCGCCGGCCCATCAGGCAGGCTACCGCGGCATCAACACCGTGGGGCTGATGGCCTGTGGGGCACCTATCGACAATGGCAGGACGCGGAACGCAAGTGTCGGTCCAGGCATGTGAGGACCGGAGCCGCCCCTGCCCGGGAAAGATTGGCGGTGATGACGGCGCACACGGGACCGGCTCAGTTTGAGCGGGCCGGCGCGATGCTGATGACAAGGAAGGCGACGCCCCTGCTTCAGGGCGTATCCTCGTATGGCAAGCGTCCGGTGACGCCCTCGAAGATTGAAGCGCCCCGCGCGCGCATTCGGGCTGCAGCGTTGTGTCGTGACAGCCACGCGCTAACCAGGAACCGCTATCGCCTAGTTGGCGGCGCGCCTTTTGGGGGGACGCAAATAGATAGGACATCGTGGCCGTGATCGGATTAGGGCAACGTGGGCCTCAGAAGGCAACAAGGCCAAGTCCTTCCACCTAGGCCGGCAACAGACTTCAGGCAGAATTCGCAGGCTTGCGTCGCGACATTCCGGATCGGGAGCATCGTGTCTTTCACTATCTTCGAATTCCGGAGCCCTTTGGGTTCCCCAACTGGGCTGTCCAAATTTGCGGTTGAAATTTACTTTTTCCGAATTGTTCGGTGCTAGGAACTCAACACGCAGCTACTACTCTAGGGCGGGGGGTGAAAGAGTGATGCAGCGTCTGTCTGCCGCAAGGCTCGGGGACCTTTTGGCGGGCGACCTGCGGGCTTTTGGCGGGCCCTCGACGATCGAACCACTTGCCGGCCGCATCAGAGCGGAGCAGGTCAGTATCGTGCTTCGCAACACGCTTCTTGGCATGGTTGCGAATATACTCAATGCAGCCACTTTTGTTATAGCGGTTTGGGGCTCGCCCGACCAGACGAAAGCCATCCTCTGGGCGAGCGTCATCATCGTCGCCGCTGGGTTGGTGGGCCTAAGAGCGAGATCATCGTTTCGGTTAGTCAAACCAAGATCGGTGTCTCGCCGGACAACGCAAAACCTGGTGCGCAACGCCTTCCTGTTCGGCACTTGGTGGGGCGCACTTCCCGTTCTGTTCTTTGGCGGGGCAACAAGTGCCACCCAGGTCGTCATCACCTGCCTGAGCGCGGGGATGATCGCAGGCGGCGCCGCCTCCTTTTACACGATTCCCATTGCGGCCGTCGCGTATACGCTGCCGATCTTCGTCGGTTCGGCGGTTGCGGTTATGTGGCGGGATGGCGCCGTCAATCTACCCGTCGTAATCCTGTTAGTGAGCTACGCCATCACGCTGTTTCGTGCAGTGCTTGCCCACGCATCAGAATTTACCTGGCGCTTCATTCTGCAAGCGGAAAGCGAAAATGCCATTCGCAGGGATGTTCTAACCAGTCTGCCAAACCGGATCAGCTTCAATGAGCGGCTCGAGCGCGCGTTGGTGGACGCAAAGCAGTTCGACCAGCACTTTGCGTTACTTTTATTCGATCTGAATAATTTCGACGAGGTGAATGATCACTTTGGTCGAGCGATGGCGGATGCCCTTTTGGTCGAAGTGGCCGCGAGACTTTGCAAGTCAACGCGCGAGAGCGATGACATTGCCAGGTTGGAGGGCGGCGAATTTGCAATAATCGCTGCACGCGATATCAGGCCGGATCAAATCAGGTCCTTGGCCAAACAGATCATAGATGGCATGCGCGCGCCGTTCTTGATCGATGGGCGCGAAATATATTGCAGGGCCTCTATCGGCATCACTTTGGCGCCCACTGACGGTTTGGATACAAACCAACTCCTGCGGTGCGTCGATACCGCGCTACACAGGGCCAAGACGCGGGGGGTGGGCTCCATCCAGTTTTTCAGCGCAAATGATGATGAGGTTGCTGCAAGGCGCCATGCCCTTGAACGCGATCTGGCATCTGCGCTCGCCAACGACCAGCTCTGGCTCGCATTTCAACCGTTTCTCGACCTCGGGAGCGATCGCATCCGCGGTTTTGAAGCGCTTCTGCGCTGGCAGCATCCGACCCTCGGCGCAATCCCTCCATCGGAGTTCATTCCTATCGCTGAAGAAACCGGATTGATCCACGGCATCGGAATTTGGGCTGCCAAGACGGCTTGCTTGGCCGCGGCACAATGGCCGTGCGACTTGCGGGTCTCCGTGAATTTATCGGCAGTGCAGCTTAAGGACAAGGCGTTATTGGATGGAATTGTAATGGCTTTGGCTGAAGCCGGTTTGGAGCCCCGAAGACTGGAGATTGAGATCACGGAATCGGTGCTGATTTCCGATTTTGAAGAGGCTATTTCATTGTTACAATCGTTGAGTTTTCTATCCATCACCGTTGCGCTTGATGATTTTGGCACTGGCTTTTCATCACTCACGTATCTTCGCAAATTGCCTCTTTCGCGGCTCAAGATCGACCGATCTTTTGTCCAGGATATGCTCACCGATCTGGACGGCGCCGCGATTGTGAGATCGCTGATTGAACTGGCGCACGAGCTTCGAATTGAGGTAACGGCCGAAGGCGTCGAAACTCCCGAACAGCTCGACTACCTGCGCCGCGTCAGATGTGATGAAGCTCAAGGCTATTTAATCGGGAAACCTGACCGGATTGACGACATTCCTGGCATTGCTGCGAAGCAGTGGAGCTAGGTACTTGATAGCAGGACCGGCACCGGCGATGGTCTGGTTGCCTCCTATCTCGATGAGAACGGCCGCCTTTGCTCAGCTAGGCTGAACGCCGCAGCCCCGAGTGCAAGCACTGGGAGAGCCCCGTGACGAAGCATCAGATCGAGCTGATCGCCTCGGAACGATGCAGATTTTTTGCCACGTGGTAAGCCGCTCTTGCAGCAGAATGTCTGGTATCGGCCTGCTGGCCTACCGGGGGGCATCACGCCGCTGCTTTTCTCTTGAACCGTCATTGCCGTGACAACACATTCTGCAATGGTCCGCGGGTGTAGAGATGAGGCCCCTGTTCACGCAGACTACTGTTCAGCAGGTTGGGAGGAGAGAATGAACCCTGAGGCGTTCAGCAGCCCAGTTTTCGTGAAGCGTGCAACCTACATCGTGCAGGAGATTACCAGCCTTGCCGACGCTATCGATTTCCTCAACGAATGGCCAGAAGATCACAGAGACCTGATCCACGAGGTCGCCCTTAGGGCATGCTGTGATGTATGCGATGGGCGAAAACCTGTAAGCATAGCACGCAACGCCTTTCTCGGTTTTGCGAAACGGGCCGGCATATTGGAAGATTCGACCTCCGCCATGCAGTGGCTCGCTGCCTGCAAGTCGGGCAACAGAAAAGTGCGAGCCTAGGCCGTCGGCCACACATGTGACGCTGGCGCGGCACATCGAGAAGGCATTGCGTCCAGATTTCGCGATCGCGGCCGGAATTGCGCTCGGCTCGGGAAGAAGACGAACCTTGCCTAGGCCGCGTAATCGCCTTTGAGGGCGCAGAGATGACCGGCGTTGAGGGACGATACGATTCAAAGCGGATTTTCCGCTTAAGCGCTTTATTCAAGTTTTGACCTTAGATTTCTCCCCAACGGGTGACCATCCTGCCTGGGGGAAGAGCATGTTGAAAGTGTACACTTGCATTGCGACGCAGCATGATTTGCGTCTGGTTGCGCTGGCCGCCTTTATCTGCGCCCTGGCCTCCTTCACGGCGGTGAATCTCCTCCACCATGTCGGGCGCAGTGAAAGCGAAATGCGACGGGTCTGGCTAGCCGTCGCCGCGGTTGCCACCGGCTTCGGCATCTGGGCGACGCATTTCATAGCTATGTTGGCCTTCCAGCCCGCCGTGCCAAGCGGCTACAACATCGCCTTGACGATCATTTCGTTACTGGCCGCGATCGCTTTGACCGGCACGGGTCTCACGATCGGCATCTCGCCACGCGTTCCACATGGACGCTGGATCGGCGGTGCGATCGTCGGAGGCGGCATCGCGGTGATGCACTACACCGGCATGGCCGCATTCGAGATCGCGGGCCGCGTCGTCTGGGATGTGCCGCTCGTCGCCGCCTCAATCATTCTTGGTGGGCTGTTCGGCGCGGCCGCATTGCCGGTTGCCCTTCATGCCAACACGCTCAAATGGAAGGGGCTCGGCGCCGTGGTGTTGACGGTAGCGATCTGCAGTCACCATTTCACGGCGATGGGCGCGGCCGCAATCATGCCAGACCCACGCATTGTCGTTTCCGCAACGGCGTTGCCCGCGGACTGGATGGCGGCTGGCGTAGCCCTCGTTTCTGTCGTCATCATCCTTTTGGCCATCATCGGCCTCGCCCTCGATGTGCGTGATCTCCGCCGCGCCGGTGAGATAGCGCGTATGCAGGAGCTGGTCGACGCGGCCGTCGAGGGGCTGATCGTGTGCAACGAAGCCGAGATCGTGGCTGCCAATCGCAGTTTCTCCGCGCTTGCCTGCGTCGACGGCTCGCAGCCGGTCGGACGCCCGCTCACGTCCTTCTTTCCCACGGCTTCCCCAGGCGAACTCAAGGGCACCGCGCAAACGCCGCTGGAGGTGGAACTATGCGCGACGGACGGCACCATGGTCCCGGTGGAGCTGATCCGGCACAGCATCCTCTATGCCGGCAAGCCGCACCAGGTGTTTGCCGTGCGCGATATTCGCGGGCGCAAGCGGGCGGAGGAGGAAATTCACTTCCTTGCCCACCACGATCCCTTGACCAAGCTTCCAAACCGCACGAGCTTCAACGAAAAGCTGGAGGCCGAGCTTACGGCACATCTCGACACTGAGCGGTGCCTTGCCGTGCTCTTCCTCGATCTCGACCGCTTCAAGGAGATCAACGACCTCTTCGGCCATCTTGTCGGAGACGCCGTGCTGCAGTGTGTGGCCGAGAAGATCAGGAGCATCCTCAAGCCAGGGCAAATGGTTGTGCGCTTGGGCGGCGACGAGTTCGCTGTCATCGTTCCCGGTCTGCCGAGCGCCGCCTATGCGACGCGCACTGCTGACGCCATCCTGGACGCATTCAACGACACAGGCGCCAACCTGCCCGCCGGCGTCACCATCGGGACCAGCCTTGGCATCGCTGTATTCCCGAACGATGCACCCGATCGGGAGACGCTTCTGAGCCATGCCGACGCTGCGCTCTACGAGGCAAAAATGCAGGGGCGTGGTCTTTATTGCGTTTTCGAGCCGTCCATGGGTGAGCATCTGCGCGATCGTCGCCAGTTCGAGCACGACATTCGTCACGCCATCTCGCGCAAGGAGCTCCGCCTCGTCTATCAACCGCAGGCGGAACTCCTGTCCAACGAGGTCTTCGGTTTCGAAGCACTGCTCCGATGGGATCATCCGGAACGGGGCGCCGTTCCGCCGGCAGTGTTCATCCCGGTTGCGGAGGAGTGTGGCGCCATTCTGAAGATCGGCGAATGGGTGCTGCGGACCGCCTGCGCCGAAGCGGCAAGCTGGCAGCAACCGCTGGCAATCAGCGTCAACGTTTCGGCCATGCAACTCCATGGCGGGAATTTGTCCGAGTTGGTCGGGGCAGTGCTGAAAGAAACCGGTCTCGATCCATTCCGCCTCGAGCTGGAAATTACCGAATCTTGCATGATCAAGGACATGGGGCGCGCGCTCGCCGCGCTGCGCCAGCTCAAAAGCCTTGGGGTCCAAATCGCCATGGATGATTTCGGCACCGGGTACTCGTCGCTGTCGAATTTGCGGGCCTTCCCGTTCGACAAGATCAAAGTCGACCAGTCTCTAGTGCGGGCGGTAGATAGCAGCGACGAGGCGGCTGCCGTCATGCGTGCGGTCTTTGGCCTCGCCCGGGGTCTCAAGCTCCCCGTCTTGGCAGAGGGCGTCGAAACGGACGCGGAATTGACCTTCCTTCGGGGAGAAGCCTGTGATGCGATCCAGGGTTTTCTTCTCGGCCGACCTTGCCCGATTTCCGACTTCGCTCAGCACACGATCGGCAATGGTAGGGCAGCCGCTTCCCGGCGGCTGGGGAACCACGAACTGCGCGTGATCAAGAACAGCGCGGCTTAAAGCGGAAGCGGGTCGCACGCTGCAACGTCACGCGCTGCTACAAGCCGCTCGAGCTGCGGGAGGTGATCGGCAAGGTCACGATCGACGAGGTGAGGGAAAAGGTTCGATGCCAGCAGTGCAAGAGCCGCGAGTGGCTGAGCGCAGAGCTATTCCACCCAACCGGAGCAGCACACGATCTGCCTCCGGCGCTCGGCGTTGGGAGATCTGGCGGGACGAATAGGAAAAAGGGCCGGCGCCGTTTGGTGGAGGTTGCCTGAAATGGACGCCGGCTAGGTGGGAGTGTACGCAGCACCGATACCTGAGTCTTGACGCTAAGCACCTGCGGCAATTTGGGATGGACCGGCCCTCTAGCGGGGTAGGTCAGCACGCGCCGGGCCTGACCGGCGGGGGCTCGGAAGCGAAACATGGCAGCGGCTGACGATATACAATACGCCATTGCTAATGCCAAACCGCAGCTCCAGTCGTCGCGGACCTGAGTGGCGCCCGCGCCCCCGGAGGCGCCCCCCCGGGGGGGGTGGACCCCGCCCCCGGTTTTTTTGGCAGCACAGGCGGTGTCGGGCCAAAAGCGTAGCCCCCCGGCGGCCGCCGCCCCATAGGGGGGTGGCCGGGGCGCCCCCCGCGG
>NZ_JBVVQE010000074.1:0-33967 GCF_055811435.1 Mesorhizobium sp. WSM4837 | reverse complement strand
GGAAGGGACTGGGACACGGCTCTCTCCCGGACGGGCAAGAGCACGTACCCTCTCACTGTCGGCTGCATCCGCAGCACTGGCGGCCGATATCGAAGCATAGGCTTCAAATACCCGAACGGCAAATCCGGGCGCTCGCCGTTCGCAGAGCTATGATCGTTCTAACCCGGCCAATGACGACGCCATCGTCCGTCTCGTCGGCGCCTTGCTGCTCGAACAGAACGATGAATGGGCCGTGTAGCGGGCCCGCTACATGACGCTTGAGACCATCAGCCAGATGAGCGATGATCCGCTTATCAGCCTGCCGGCAGTGGCGCGCTGATCAGTCCGGCCCCATGCCGGAGAGCACGGCGACCAATGCCGTCAGCTACACCACGCCAGTGGGCACGATCCTGGCCGGACCTCCAAGAGGGCGTGATGAGCCGTCCATATTTGGTTGGATTGCGACCGGCACTCAAATCCAGTCGTGAGGACGCACTTTGCCTGTGTCGCGCATCCATCGGCATTACTCGAAGGCAGGAGAGTGTTTGCTTGCGACAACCTTGTCGCGGTAGCGCTCGACAACTGAGCTAGCGAGCCGCCGCCAGCCCGCGATTTGCCATCTCGGCCTGCTTCGCTTTGGAATTCCCTGCTAGCTGCTAAATAATTCCCTGTTAGTGCGTACAGGGAATTTAGCGCTAAAGCATTGAATCTGCGCAGCGATTTCTTAGGGAAATTGGGCCAGGCCCTCAAAAAACTCGAAATTCGCTGTTTTTCGACGCCTATCAGGGAAATTGGACAGAGACTGGTTCGCCAGAGACTGCGACCACCACCATTTGTCTTTGTTATCAATGGGTTATGGTGGGTGCTGCCAAGCCGATTTGGCAGCATTTGGCAGCGCCCCGGCAGCAACGAAAAAGGGCGGCTCGCGCCGCCCCGGTTTCATTTGCTGACGATCCGCAGCAGGCTCGGTAGCAGCACGGGCCGCCGGACCTTAGATCATCTCCAGATCAAGCCAATACGTTAAGCCTCGACGGCATGCCCGGCATCGCGACCGCCTCGACGGTCACTTCGTTGTAATGGCGTCTGGCACGAACCGATCGGTCCCCTAGCTTGGTGCTGATCCGATCACCCTAGTTTTGGTAAACGCTGTAACAAATCCGGAGGTACAGCATGGCAGAATTGAGCCGCAGTCAAGTTCCGGGATCCACGAGATCGGGCATCTCTCGTCGAACGTTCCTGAAGCACGGTGGCACCTCGGCCGTGGGGGCGGCGTTGCTGGAAGCAGGGGCGGCGCAGGCAGCCGTTGATAGTTCTATGCAGGACGATGCCAACGAAGTGCTTGGCCCTGGTCTGATCCCGATCGATCTCACGATAAATGGACGACGGGTCCCGGTGCAGGCGGAACCCGCCACCACGCTGGTCGACGTCCTCCGCAATCACCTCGGCCTGACCGGCACCAAAATCGGCTGCGATCGCGGAGCCTGTTCTGCCTGCACGGTCTGGCTCGACGGTCAGCCTGCCAGCAGTTGCATGACGCTGGCGCTCGACGCCCGGGGCAGGAACATCACCACGATCGAGGGGCTGGCCGAGGGCGGCAAGCTTCATCCGGTGCAGCAGGCGTTCGTCGAGCACGACGCCCTTCAATGCGGATTCTGCACGCCCGGAATGGTAATGAGTTGCGCAGCGCTCATAGATCGTAAACCCGACGCCGGCATCGACGAGGTGAAGGCCGCGATAAGCGGTCACCTGTGCCGCTGCGGCACCTATCCGAACATCTTTGCGGCAGTGCTCGCAGTCGCCGGCGAGAATCGGAGGAGGAGCACCTGATGGCTACCGAAAATCAGGCACGGGCCGACCGGCCTTCGTTACGGTCCCAGTCCTTGCTCTACGGTATCGTCGGGCAGGAGATGAGGCAGGTGACTCGGCAGGTGCCGGACGATGAGCCGCCGCAGTTGCCAGTGAACGCCGAACTGCGCTCCATCGGCAAGTCGATCCCGCGGCTCGATGCCGTGCAGAAGGTGACGGGCGCGGCGAAATACACATTCGACGTGCAACTGCCGGGAATGCTCTACGCACGGCAGATCGTCTGCCCATGGCCGCATGCCAGGGTGATCTCGATCGACACCTCAGCGGCGGAGCGTCACCCCGGCGTCCGTGCTGTACATGTGCTCGAGACACTGCTGCAATCCGCCAGGCTTCGCGATCCGGAGGCCGAGGCTCGTAACAAATACCCGACGGTCCGCTTCGCCGGCCAGACCGTTGCCGCGGTCGCCGCCGAGACGCAGCGGATCGCCGACCAGGCGGCGAAGCTCGTCAAGGTCGAATACGAGCGCTTGCCGCATGTCACTGACCTCGATGCGGCAATGGACGATGAGGCACCGATCGTCTTTCCAGGACCGGTCGAGCAGCCATCGACAGCGGGCGGCGGCGGCGCACCGGAAGGCTTGCCGCAGAAGGGCAATGTGCGCGGTCCCAACTTCGGCATGCCGGGTATGACGCCCACGGGCGATATCGACCAGGGCCTGGCGGAGGCGGACGTGATCGTCGAGGCCGAATATCGCACGCAGGTTCAGACTCATGTGCCGATGGAAACACATGGCATCGTCGCGGATTGGCAGGATGACGGGCTGACCATTTATGCCTCCACGCAGCACACGCACAGCGTGCGCGATGAGGCCGCCGAATATTTCGATCTGCCCAAGAGCAAGATCCGGGTAATCAGCGACTTCACCGGCGGCGGGTTCGGCGCGAAATATGGGATCAACAATTTCGGCCTCCTCGCCATTCATTTGTCGCAAAAGGCCGGCGCGCCCGTGCGCATGATGCTGGACCGCCGTGAAGAGCATGTTTCGGCGGGCAATCGCCCCAACAGCTTGCAGCGCGTACGGATCGGCGCCAAACAAGATGGCACCCTTACCGCCATCGACGTCATAAGCTGGGGCACCGGCGGCATCGCTGGGGGCGCCGGCATAGGCTTCTGCTACAATGCGCTATATCCGTGCCCGAACATGCGCACCGAGCAGTATGACGTGTTCACGAATGCCGGCCCGTGCGCGGCTTTCCGCGCACCCGGACAGGTGCAGGGCATCTTCTCGCTCGAGCAGACGATGGACGAACTCGCGGATCGGCTGCAACTCGACCCGCTGATCCTGCGCGATCGCATCGACACAAAGCCCACCGACGACATGCTTGCACGGGCACATGAACGCAAGGTCGCGGCCGAGCGGTTCGGCTGGAGCCGCCGGCGTCCGCCGAACGCCGACGCCGGGCCGATCAAGCGGGGGATTGGCATGGCGCAGGCGCAGTGGGTGTATGTCGTCAGCCCTCCGACGACGGTGGAGGTGCGGGTCGCCGATGACGGGTCGGTCTCCGTCTACAACAGCACGCAGGATGTCGGCACCGGCACGCGGACTGTGCTTGCCCAGGTGGTTGCAGAGGAGTTCGGCCTCAACGCCGAGGACATCGGCGTCTTTATCGGCGACACGCGGTTCCCGTGGGGACCGCCGTCCGGCGGAAGCCGGGTGACTGCGTCGGTGACCGCGCCTGCCCGCAATGCGGCCTATGCGGCGGCACGCGACCTGGCCGCGCGCCTCGCGCCGCTTTTCGACGACGCCGATCCCGATGACATCTTTTTCGCCGACGGCAAGGTGGGCGTCCGCGGCAAGGAGGGAGCCGCAAGGCCGCTCAAGGATGCAGCCAAGGAAGCCAAATTCGGCGAAATCTCGAAACTCGCTAAGCGGCACGACGACTATGAGGGATTTGCGGTGCCGGGAGAGCTCTCCATCAGCCGGCATGGGCTGGGCGGTGTCCAATTCGCCGAGGTGGCGGTCGATGTCGAGACCGGCGTGGTCAAGGTCGAGCGCATCGTCGCTGCCAGCGATTGCGGCAGGCCGATCAACCCCAAACTGGTCGAGAGCCAGGTGATCGGCGGCATCATCCAGGGTATCAGCTACGCGATCTACGAGGACCGCATCATGGACGCGGCGAGCGGCCATCAACTCAACGCCAATGTCGATCAATATAAGATGGTCGGATCACGCGAGACTCCGGCGATCGAGGTGCTGCTCATGGAGCAGATCGGGGCGCAGTCGTCGACCGACGCGCGAGGCATCGCCGAGGCAAGCAATGTGGCGACCAGCGCCGCGATCGCCAATGCATTCTACAACGCCACCGGAAAGCGGATTCGCACTTTGCCGATGAACCCGGCAAATGTGCTGGCGACGCTCAGCGCCTGAGATCGGCCAGAAGGAGTCCATCATGGCCATGAACAGCTTCGAATGGGTGGATGCCACGACGGTCGAGCAGGCAGCAGGTCTGCTTGCCGAAAGCACCGAGCAACGCCCCGTCATCGCGAAGGCGGGCGGGATCGACCTTCTGGACTTGATGAAGGAAGGGACTCTAGCGCCGATGCGACTCGTAAATCTGAAGACCATCCGCGGTCTCGACGAAGTCGACACGGAAAACGGGCTGTCGCTCGGCGCACTTGTGACGCTGGACCGCATCGACAACGATCCACAGATCCGCGCGCGCTACTTGGCGCTGTCGGATGCTGCCGGACATGCGGCGACGCCGCAGGTCCGCAACGCCGCAACGATCGGGGGCAATCTGCTGCAGCGGCCGCGCTGCTGGTATTTTCGGCACGATCATTTCCATGGCGAAGGTGGAGATGAGATGGGGAGCAGGGGCGCTGACGAGAACCAGCACCACGCGATCTTCGACAACGACAAAAACGCGATGGTCCAAGCCTCGACGCCGGCGACGGCACTGGTCGCCTATGATGCAAGCGCCGAACTGGCCGGCGGCGCCAACGGCTCACGCGTCGTAAAGCTCTCGGATTTCTTCTTGCCACCCGAAATGCAGCGCGCTCACGATGCCAGGATCGAGACTGGCGAGGTTATGACGCGCGTGATCGTTCCGCCGTTGAATGCCGGGGCGAAGGCCGCCTACCGCAAGCAGACCGAGCGCGACAGCTACGACTGGCCGATCTGCGATGTGGCGGTGGTGCTGACGATAGAGGGCCAGACAGTGCAAAATGCTTCGATCGTCATGGGATGGGTCGCACCAACGCCTCGCCGCGCCGTCGAAAGCGAACGTCTCCTCATCGGCAACAGGCTTACCGACGACTTGGCGCGACAGGCGGCCCGAGCCGCGGTGGCCGGCGCTACGCCGCTGGCGAAGAACGGCTACAAGGTGCCAGTGCTGGAGACGGTCGTTCGCCGCACGATCCTGGCCGCTGCCGCCGGCTAGCGTCCTGGGGCCGTCCAAAATGGGTTCGGCAACTTCGCAGCCACACGCGGCGCTGGCAGTCTGCCGACGGTTGCGCTCCAAGGGCGCACCCGGGACAGGTTACGGGAGCGGCGTCGACTTCAACGCAGGCTACAGTTCGACCGCAACATTCTGGTGTACCGCCACGGCCGGCGTCGTCGGGCCTGACGACTCCTACGTCCATCCGCACGTATGCATAAGCGATCGGATATGCTTCCTGAGTCCTTCAGAGCAGGATCAAGCTTCATGACATTGGTGGAGAAGGCGACAACCAACTGTTGTGGGTTTGATTAACTCTGGGGTAGCAAGTCGTCTCTCTGTGAGCGCCGTGACGACGGTTGGCACGCGGCTTACGGCAACCGGCCATTGAGCGTGCATGGTGCCACCAGGAGTGAATAGCTCGACGTTGCCATCAATCGCGGAGCAATACGGAACGATGCGAGAGGTTTTCGAAACCAGCCCATGAAAACACCCGCCGGTCCGGCTTCAGCTTGAACCCGGCGCCTCATCGGCTCGGCGTCTACTCGGCCGCGCTGCTCTCGGAAGCCAGGGTCGGGCCGGCTTCAGGCCGCCTGCGCCGGAATGTCCTGCGCAGAGCAACGTAGAAGACCGGCGTCAGGAAGAGGCCGAACAACGTCACGCCCAGCATGCCGGAGAACACGGCCGTGCCGAGCGATTGGCGCATTTCCGCGCCAGGCCCGCTGGCGATCACCAGCGGCACCACACCCAGGATGAAGGCGAATGCCGTCATCAGGATCGGCCGCAGCCGCAGCCGGCAGGCCTCGACAGCCGCCTCGACGGCGTCAAGGCCGCGCTCCTCACCTTGGCGCGCGAACTCGACGATCAGGATCGCGTTCTTCGCCGCCAGGCCGATGAGCACGATCAGCCCGATCTGCACGAGGATGTTGTTGTCGAGACCGCGGAAGGCGACGCCCAAGAGGGCGGCCAGCACGCTGAGCGGGACGATAAGCACGATGGCGAAGGGCGTAATCCAGCTTTCGTATAGCGCGGCGAGCACCAGAAAGACGAACAGAACCGACAGGCCGAAGATGAAGACCGCCGTGTTGCCGGTCTGCCGCTCCTGGAAGGCGAGTTCAGTCCATTCGAAGGAAGTGCCCTGCGGCAGCGATTCGGCTGCGATCCCCTCCATCAGGTCGAGCGCCGTACCCGTGGCGACACCAGGCGCTGCATTGCCCTGAAGCGGTACGGAGACATACATGTTGTAGCGTTGCACGAGCGAGGGACCGGTGACGTCGCGGATCTCGACCAGTGTGCCGAGCGGCACCAGGTCGCCGGCCGCCGAGCGCACCTTCAGCTTCAATATGTCGTCGCGATCGATGCGGAAAGCCTGGTCGGCTTGCGCCCGCACCTGGTAGACGCGACCGAAGGCATTGAAATCGTTGACATAGGCGGTGCCCAGATTGATCGACAGCGTCTCGAAGATGTTGGGGATCGGCACGTTCAGCATGCGCGCCTTGTCGCGGTCGATCGCCAGGAAGAATTGCGGGCTGGAGGCCGAGAAGGTGGTGAAGACGCCCATCAACCCGGGCGTCTGGTTGGCCTTGCCGGCGATTTCGTTGGCCAGCGCCAGAATCGGCCGCATGTCGGCGCTGTTGCGCTCCTGGAGCATCATCTTGAAGCCGCCGGAGTTGCCGATGCCCCGCACTGGCGGCGGCGGCAGCGCGATGATGAAGGCCTCCTGGATGCTTTGCAGGCTGCCAAACAGCGTGCCGATGATCTTGTCGGAAGTATCGCCGCTCTCGAGCCGTTCCTCGAAGCTCTTGAATGGCGCGAAGATCACGCCGGAATTGCTGGCGTTGGTGAATGTCGCGCCGTTGAATCCTGCGAAGGCGACGGCGTTGGCGACACCCGGGGTCTCGCGGATGATATCCGACGCCTTCTGGATGATTGCGTCCGTTCGGGCGAGCGAAGAGCCCTCCGGCAATTGCACGACGACGATCGCATAACCCTGGTCCATGTTCGGGATGAAGCCGCGCGGCACCGTCTGCAGCATGTGATAGGTAGCGTAGAGCAGGCCTGCGAAGACGAGCAGCATGGCGGCAAGCGCCAGAGTCGTTCCGACCAGTCTTTGCACCAGCCACGCATAGCCGTCCGCCATCTTGTCGAACCCGTTGTTGAACCCGTTCGCCAGAGCGCGGCCGAACCTTGCCAGGAAGAAGTTCGAATGTTCCTCGCTGTGCGGCTTGAAAAGCACGCCAGCGAGAGCCGGCGAAAGCGTCAGCGAGTTGAATGCGGAGATCGCGGTGGAGACCGCGATGGTGATGGCGAACTGCAGGTAGAACTGGCCGGAAATCCCGGGAATGAAAGCCGCCGGAACGAAGACGGAGATCAGCACCAGCGAGATCGCGAGGACCGCGTTTCCCACTTCATCCATGGTCTTGTGCGCAGCGGCGCGCGGAGCGAGCCCCAGCCGGATGTTCCGCTCGATATTTTCCACAACCACGATGGCGTCGTCGACAACGATGCCGACCGCCAGCACCAGCCCGAACAGAGTGAGCATGTTAAGCGAGAAGCCGAAGGCGAGCAGCACGGCAAGCGTCCCGATCAGCGAGACCGGTATCGCCACGATTGGCACGATCGCCATGCGCCATGACTGCAGGAACACGATGATGACGATCACCACCAGCAGGATCGCCTCGGCGATGGTGATATAGACCTCGTTGATAGATTCGGCGATGAACTCGGTCGGATTGTAGATGATCTCGTAGGCCAGCCCCTTCGGGAAATCCTTCGAAAGCTCCGCGATGGTCGCCTGGATTTCTTCCGCCGAGGCCAAGGCATTGGTGCCCGGCCGCTGGAACATGCCGAGCGCCACCGCCGCCTTGTTGTTGAGATAGGAATTGGTGACGTAGTCCCTGGCGCCGAGCTCTATGCGCGCCACGTCCTGCAGGGAGATCAAGCGGCCGTCCTCGGCCGACTTGACTATGACGTAGCGGAAGTCGCGCGCGTCTTCAAAGCGCCCTTGCGTGGTGACCGTATACTGGAAGGCCGAGCCGTCGCCAATCGGCGGCGCGCCGATCGAGCCGCCCGACACCTGGACGTTCTGGTCGCGCAGCGCCTCGACTACGTCGCCTGCGGTCATGCTGTAGGCGGACAGCTTTTCCGGGTCGAGCCAGACGCGCAGCGAATATTCGCGCTCGCCGAAGATCTGCACGTCGCCGACGCCGTCCAGTCTCAGCAGGACGTCGCGCACGCGCGAACGCGCATAATTCGAGACGTAAAGCTGATCATATGTGTCGTCGGGCGACAGCATATGGACGACCATCATCAGGTCGGGCGAACTTTTCGCCGTGGTGATGCCGAGCCGGCGCACCTCTTCCGGCAGGCGCGCTTCGGCGATCGAGACGCGGTTCTGCACCAGCACCTGGGCCGCATCGAGATCGGTGCCGGGGCGGAAGGTGATGGTGAGCGACATCGAGCCGTCGCCGGAGGAATAGGACGACATGTAGAGCATGTGCTCGACGCCGTTGATTTCCTGTTCGATCGGCGTCGCCACGGTCGCGGCGACCGTCTCGGCGTCGGCGCCCGGATAGGAGGCGCGCACCACGATGGTCGGTGGCGCGATTTCGGGATATTGCGCGACCGGAAGCTGCGTATAAGCGATGCCGCCGACGAGCACGAGCACGATCGACAGCACCGCCGCGAAGATCGGGCGGTTGACGAAGAAATGGGCGAAGTTCATTGTGTCTGCCCTTCGGCTTCAACCTTGGGCGGCAATTTGGTCATCTCGGACTTGACGGTGACGCCCGGCCGCACTCGCACCAGCCCGTTGATTACCACTGTCTCTTCGCCGGTGAGGCCCTCGCGGATAACGCGATAGCCGTCGATGCGCGGGCCGGTGCGGACCGGCTTGGCCGAGATCAGGCCCGCCTGGTCGACAACGAAGACGATGCGGCGGTTCTGGTCGGCGCCGATCGCCTCGTCAGGCAGAAGCACGCCCGGATGCGGCAACGAGCCGGGCACGTTGATGCGGCCGAACATGCCCGGCTGCAGAACGCCGTCCTTGTTGTCGAAGCGCGCCCTGGCCCGCATCGTGCCGGTAGCTTGGTCCAGACGGTTCTCGGCGAAGTCGAGCTTGCCCTTGAACGTCGCTTCATCACGGTCGGCGACACGGACGACAACATCGACGCCGCCGGCGCCTTCCTGCATGACGCCGCCGCGCTCGCGGGCGTCGCGCGCATAAGAGAAGTAGGTCCGCTCATCGATGTCGAAATAGAAGTTGATCGGGTCGATCGAGACGATGGTGGTCAGCACGGTCTGGTCGGCCTGCACCAGATTGCCCGGCGAGATGAGCCGGCGGTCGACCCGGCCGGAAAACGGCGCCTTGATCTCGGTGAATTCGAGATCGAGACTTGCGTTTTCAAGTGCCGCCTCCGCGCCGTCCAGTTGCGCTTGGGCGGCGAGATATTCGCGGCGGCGGTCGTCCAGTGTCGAAACCGGTATGTTGCCTTCGCGCGACAGGGTCTCGGCGCGCTCGAACTGCATCTTGCTGAATTCGACCAGGGTCTTGGCCGAGTCGACCTGCGCCTGCGCCTGGTTCAGCGCCGCCTTGAACGGCCGCTGGTCGATGGTGAACAGGAGGTCGCCCTGCTTGACCAGCGTACCGTCCTGGAAATGGACCTGGTCGAGATAGCCGCCGACGCGGGAGCGCAGCGAAACCTGGTCGACAGCTTCGAAACGGCCGACGAACTCATCGTCCTCGACGATATCGCGCACCAGCGGCTTGGCTACCGTGACGACGGGCGCGGGAGGCGCTTCCTGCGCCTGTGCGGCCGGGGCCGCGAGCAAGCCGATCGCCGCGAAGGCCGCGGCGGCGAGCCATTTTGCAGGGACGTTTCTGCTGGAGGGGGCGCCCAGAGAATCGTGGCGGAGGCGTGCAGTGTGAACCATGGTTACCCCTCGTAATCGGTCCTTCATGCGAAGTCCGTAACATCTAGGCAGCTTGTGTGCCGCACAAATCAATTTTTTGAAACGACCACCACAACCGACAGCTTGCTATTGAACAAACATCGAACATCGTCAATCGACAAGGAAGCGGCTAACCGCGGAGCGCGAACGCACATCTCGCGTGTATCCGCTGCGCAGGCATCGCCATGCGCTCGAGCCAAAGCGGATCTGACAAGCCATTGCGCATCCCGACGTGCGGCGGTTCTGTCGGGAGGAACAGGGCCGCTCCCGCGTTGAGGTCCGACCTGCTTCTCATTCTGCGGTTATAGGCGGCGATATAGGCTTCGATGAAATCGGCAGATTGGACATTTGCTACACTCCGAAAACGCTATTGCACCACCCGCATAGCATTGGGACGTGACAACCGCACATCCGCTCGTCTCCTGCAGTTTGGAAAAAAGATCGTCGATAAGCGGCGCATGTATGGCGCGAACCGGTCAAGCACCTTATCGGAAGCGTGCTGCTGTGGTGCGGGCGATTTCAATCAATCTACAAGGTTCGACGCGAATCGAAGTCCGGACGGTCATTTTGCGCGCGTCTTGGAGCTTATCTCTCGACTTGGTCTGGTAAGCGCATGGCATGAATTCCACGACGAAAGGTTCGGCGAGGAAAAGTCACCGACCTACTTCCATCGATGGAAGCAGGATCAGGCCTTCCATATCGACTACATATTTGTGCCTCGGAACGTTCCCAATCCTTTGTCGAACTCGGCACCTATGACGAGATCGCCATAACAAAGCTGAGCGACCACGTACCCCTCTCGGCGGACATTCGAATCCCCGTCCGCAATTGGCCTTCGCTTTAGCCAAGGCGGGCGCATCCAATCGCTCGCCGAGCAGCCCTTGCGACTTCGGCAATCATCGTGCTCGCCTCGTCGAGGCGGGCGCATTCGTTGAGCTGAAGAGTCGGGAAGGCCGCGGGATCGCCCGATGGCCGAATTGCGAGGCAGGCCTCGCAATCCCATGGATCGTTCTGGCACCTTCTAACGTTATGTTGTCGCCGAGGCGGGTGATTTTCATCACGGAAGGAGCAAAGCGATGAAAAAAATGCTTCTCGCAGGAATCGTTGCCTTGTCGGCGTCGACGTCGCTGGCGCAGACGAGCACTGCCCCCGAGCCCGCGCCTCCAGCGGCTGCAACGACCGCTCCCCAGCAGCCAGGCGGGCCTGCAAATCTCTGCCAGGAGCTCCTCGCCTTCATGAAGGCGCCTGCCGAAGCGGCCAGCCCGACCGCGGCTGCCCCGGCTCAGCAGGCTGGCACATCTTCTACCAGCGCAGCCGCGCCCGCCAAGCCCGAGACCGGGACGGGCTCGGCGCAGAAAATTACCGGGCAGGCTGGGGTTGCCAGCGATGCTCCACAACCGAGCAAGGAGAAGGTGGCCAGCGGATCGGCGACGAACGCGCCCCAGAAGGAAAGCAGAGCCGCGCCGGTGCCCCCCTCCGATACGTCGAGCACTCCCAAGGATTCCGTGATCAACGCCGCGAAAGCGGAGGAACTGGCCGCCGCCAATGACATTGCACAATGCCAGAAGACCGCGCGGGAAATGCGAGTGGCCGGCGTCGCCATGCCGCCGCCGTTGCTTGCACTGGCGGCGCTCGACTTGCAGTATCAGCAAAAGTCCGGTGCGGCCCCTCAGGGATCTGGCAATCCATCTGTGACGGGGCAGGATCCTGCGCCGCAGACTCCAGCGCCGCAGACGCCACCGCCACAATGAGAGCATGACTGCGGACTTTGAGAAGGTGAAAGGGAGAAGGCGGGATGGGTATGATCTTGACCGGAATTGTCGTTTCGATCGCAATCGCGTTCGGGGCCGGCTATTTTCTTCTGAGCGCGCAGCAGCAACAGCCGGCATGGCAGGTCTACAGCAGCGAGAGCACTCGCGTGGGCGATCCGGGACACAATCTGGTCGGTCAAAACTGGACGGGCGACAACTCCACCGCAGTCGCGGGCGGCGAGGAGACACCTTCGTAGCCCGGATATAGACCTGCGCTCGCTGACGTGGATTTCGAGGCACGCTCGCGCAATGAAAGCCTACCACCACGCCTAAAATGCCCGGACCAATGGCCCGGGCATTTCGATTCCGCGCAGAAGCTATTATTCAGCCGGTTCGGCCGCCGAGCGCGGCGGTATCGCACCTTTGGCCTCCTGTCTTTCGACCCAAAGACTATGATGCTCCTTCGCCCAGTTGATATCGACCGTACCCGAGCCCATTGCTTCATAGGCGCCTTCCATGCCGAGCGTGCCGATATAGATGTGAGCGATAATAACGGCGATCAGGATCATACCGACAGTCGCATGAACATACTGGGCCGTCTGCATGCCGTTTATGTCGGTGAATGCGAACGGGAACAGCATGAATATGCCGGACACCGACAGCGCAATTCCACCGAGCACGACGGCCCAGAAGATGAGCTTCTGGCCGGTATTGAAACGTCCAGCCGGCGGATGCGTCCTGTTGGTTCTGTCGAAAAAACCGCCGCCGACTCTGAGCCAATGCGCGTCATGGCGATCCGGAAGATTGTCCCAGACCCATGTCACCAGCATGACCAATATGCCGAGCATGAACGCCCAGGAGACGAAGTCGTGGGCGTATTTCGCCCAGATCGACCAAGTTGAAAATGCATCGGCCCCGATCAGCGGCATCAGCAGACGCTTGCCGAAGATAAAGTTCAAGCCGGTGATGGCCAGGATGATGAACGCCGTGGCGGTCATCCAGTGGGTCAGCCGCTCCACAGCACCGAAGCGCAAGATCCTTACGCTCGATTCGGGCGCCAATGTACGGATGCGGCCCCGGTAGAAATAGAACAGCGCCAGCAGCAGCAAAATGCCTGTTATCGCGATACCGCCGATCCACGGCAGCCAGCCCTCGTGGAAGCTGCGGTACTCGCGGCCTTGCGGTTGCTCGAGCAAGCCGGCGGCCGTATTGGGCAGGGTGACGCGACCCTCGATCTTCTGCAACTCGTCAAGAAGCTGCCGTTCGCTCACCGCCTGTGCGGTCGGGTTGCTCCCGGATGCGGTTTGCGCGTAAACGGGCGCTGCGACCAGCAGGGCGAGCGTCATGAGCGCTGCGATAGCCTGCGGCATCAATCGACCAAGCCTGTTGTCCGGCATTTCTGCGTCCTCCGTGATAGCTCCGTTTGCGCGCGGGACGAGCCCGACTGCCTCCTACACGTCGATTGTTTCTCGATAGGCCGTCTGCCAGCCCCAGGCTCCCGAACCATAGCCACGCTGCGTCACACGCTCCTTGTAGATCGCCGCGATGATCTCCCCGTCGCCGGCCAGGAGCGACTTGGTTGAACACATTTCGGCGCAAAGCGGCAGCTTGCCTTCAGCCAGCCGGTTGGCGCCGTACTTGGCATATTCGACTTCGGTGGAATCACCTTCCGGGCCGGCGGCGCAGAAGGTGCATTTGTCCATCTTGCCGCGCGAACCGAAATTGCCCACACGCGGATATTGCGGGGCGCCGAACGGGCAGGCGTAGAAGCAATAGCCGCACCCGATGCACAGGTCCTTGGAGTGGAGCACCACCGCGTCGGCCGTGGTGTAGAAGCAGTCGACCGGACAGACCGCCGCGCAAGGCGCGTCGGTGCAATGCATGCACGCCATCGAGACGGAGCGTTCGCCGGGCTTGCCGTCATTGATGGTGACGACGCGGCGCCGGTTGATGCCCCATGGTACGTCGTGCTCGTTCTTGCAGGCGGTGACGCAGGCATTGCACTCTATGCAACGATCAGCGTCGCAAAGGAATTTCATCCTGGCCATTTCTGTTCCTCCCGTTCACGCCGCAACGATCTGGCAGAGCGTGCACTTCGGCTCCTGCATGCCCGTCACCGGGTCGTAGCCGTAGGTGGTGATGCTGTTGACGCTCTCTCCCAGAACGTATGGATCGGAGCCCTGCGGATAGTTGGCGCGCAGGTCCTTGCCCTGGAACCAGCCGCCGAAGTGGAAGGGCATGAACGCGACGCCGCGGCCGACGCGCTCCGTGACCAGAGCCTTCACCCGCGCCTTCGCGTTGTTCTCCGCACCATTCACCCAAACCCAGGTGCCATCGCCGATGCCGCGTTCGGAAGCATCGGCCGGGTTGATCTCGACGAACATCTCCTGCTGCAGCTCGGCCAGCCATCTGTTCGACCGCGTTTCCTCGCCGCCGCCTTCATACTCGACGAGCCGGCCGCTGGTCAGGATCAGCGGGAACGACTTGGCGATGCCCTTTTCCACCGCCGCCTGCTGCACGCTGAAGCCTATGTTCGGCAACCGGAACTGTGTGGCGTCGGGATAGGTCGGATATTTTGCGACCAGATCCACCCTCGGCGAATAGATCGGCTCGCGATGGGTGGGTACCGGGTCGGGCAGGTTCCACGCTACTGCGCGCGCTTTGCCGTTGCCGTAGGGATGGCAGCCATGGCTGAGCACGACGCGCTGGATCCCGCCTGACAGATCCGTCGACCACGAGACCTTGTTGATGTCGTCGCCGATCTTTTCGATCACGGCGCGTTCTTGCGCCGTCAGATCCTTGTCCCAGCCGAGTTTCTTGAGCACGGCCATGGTGAACTCCGGATAGCCGTCGGTGAGTTCCGAGCCTTGCGTGTAGGAGCCTTCCGCCAATAGGGTCTGGCCGTTTCGTTCGACGCCGAAGCGGGCGCGGAACGGGCTGCCGCCGTCCATGACATGCAGGCCGGTGCTGTAAAGATTGGCCGTACCCGGGTGGCGGATCTCAGGCTTGCCCCAACATGGCCAAGGCAGGCCGTAATAGTCGCCGCCGACCTCGGGATCGTCCTTGGGAGCCCGCATCGTCACCAGGTCGAACTTGTGCTGGTTCTTCATATGCGCCTTGAGCCGCTCCGGCGACTGACCGCAATAGCCCGTCGACCAGCTGCCGCGGTTCATCTCGCGCAGCACGTCCTCCGGCACCGGACGGTCGCCCTCGACGGCTATCTTCTTGAACATCTTGTCGGCAAGCCCGAGCTTCTTCGACAACAGATAGATGACCTGGTAGTCGTCCTTCTGCTCGAAGCTCGGCTTCACGATCTGCTCACCCCACTGGATGGCCCGATTTGAGGCGACGCGCGAGCCTGACGTCTCGAATTGCGTGCAGACCGGCAACAGATAAGTGTTGTCCTTTCGCCCCGCCTCCACCGCCAGCGATGCCCAGGTGGTGGGATGGGGATCGGCGACGACAAGCAGCTCCAGGCCTGTCAGGCCTTTCATCGAATCCGGGATACGGGTGATACTGTTGCTGGCGTGGCCCTGAATGAACATGGCGCGCATGCTGTCGCGTTGCGCTATCTTGTCCTTGGGCAGCGAGACGGAATCGAACCACCTTGTCAGCGGTATGCCTGGGGTTTCCATGGCATCCTTCGAGTCGAACTGGCTCAGCAGGTCCTCGTAGGGGATCTCCCAAACGCGCGACCAGTGCTTCCAGGCGCTTTCCGTCAGCCCGTAATAGAAGGGCAGGGTGACCACATCGAGCCCGATATCCGTCGCGCCCTGGACGTTGTCATGGCCGCGGAAGATGTTCGCGCCCGTCCCCGGCTTGCCGACATTGCCGGTGGCGAGACACAGTATGCAACTTGCGCGTGTATTGGCCGTGCCAACCGTGTGGTGTGTCTGGCCCATGCACCAGATCATCGTCGACGGCTTCTGCGTGGCGAACATCTCGGCGACACGCTTCACCTGATCGCCAGGCACGCCGGTGATCTGTTCAACCTCCTCCGGCGTGTATTTCGCGACTTCCTTGCGGACCTCATCCATCCCGTAGACGCGCTGCGCGATGAATTCCTTGTCCTCCCAGCCGTTCTCGAAGATGTGCCATAGCATGCCCCACAACAGCGCTATGTCAGTGCCGGACCGGAACCGGACGTACTCGGTCGCATGGGCGGCGGTGCGCGTGAAACGGGGATCGATGACGATCAGATTGGCCTGGTTGAGTTCCTTGCCTTCCAGCAGATGCTGCATCGCTATCGGATGCGCCTCAGCCGGGTTGCCGCCCATGATGATCATGGTCTTCGAATTGCGGATATCGTTGAAGGAGTTCGTCATCGCGCCGTAGCCCCAGGTGTTGGCTACGCCGGCGACGGTCGTCGAATGACAGATGCGGGCCTGGTGGTCCTGATTGTTTGTTCCCCACAGCGCCGCGAGCTTGCGGAAGAGATAGGTTCCTTCGTTGGAAAACTTGGCCGACCCCATCCAGTAGACGGATTCCGGGCCGGACTTTTCACGGATCTCGAGCAGTTTGTCGCCAATCCCATTGATTGCGTCGTCCCAGGAGACACGCTCCCACTGCCCTGCGGTGAGCTTCATCGGGTATTTCAGCCGGCGGTCGCTGTGTACGAGCTCGCGTACGCTTGCGCCCTTGGCGCAATGGGAGCCGCGGTTGATCGGGCTGTCCCACGAAGGCTCCTGACCGGTCCAAACTCCGTTCTGGACTTCGGCGGTAACGGTGCAGCCGACCGCGCAATGGGTGCAGACGCTTTTCTTCAGTTCTATAGGCACGCCCGGCTGCGGCGGACTGATGGCCGCCGCCTTCTGAACGGTGCCGAGCTGGAACGACCCGAGTGCAGCCATTCCGCCGGCCGCGAGACCGGAACGGCGAAGGAAGGTTCGCCGGTCGATGGGAGCGGAGGCGACCGTGCCCATCAGTGTGTGCAATCTTGTGCGGCTCGCCTGACCGCTCTTGCGCTTGGTCAGCATGGCGCCCTCATTTCTTCAACGTCTCATAACCGTTCACACGGTAGAATGCCTTGACGTGTTCGGTCTCGCGGTAGCGAGCCCTCGTCTCCTCCTCACCGGGATCGTAAGCTTGCGCTTCTCCTGGGGTGAGCGTCACGGCGGCGGCGGCCACGGCGGTAGTGGATGCGCCGCCGAAGGCGCGAAGGAAACTGCGGCGGTTCATTGCCGTCCGTTGCTTTTCCTGCATCTGCCTTCCTCCCTATGCGTCGACGCGATCAGGTCACGAGCTTGGTCGCGCCTCCATGGCAAAGCCTTCGGCTTCGATGTCGATGAAAATCCGCCCCAACGCGCCGACTGCCCGGTAAAACCTGGCCGAGGCCGCGTTTTCCAGATCGGCCAAGAAACGGCTCGCCCACGGCGCGATGTGACGTTCAAAGAAGTCCCGCTCCTCGCCGGCGGGAACCACGAAATGGGTGGCGGCAAAGCCGCTCATGATCTCGAACAGCGTGCCGAGATGATCTTCCGGGTCAAAATGACCTTCCGCGCGTTCAAGGCCGAGGCGCCTCATGTCCCCGCGCAGGCGGGCAAGCGGCCGTTCGTTGAGAAAGCCGGTCAGGTAGTAAGAGGCGTAGGGAACGAGTTCGCCGCGCCCGACCCCGATGAAGAGCTCGAAATACTCGCGACTGACGGCAACCGGAGAGGCTGAAGAAGCGGCCTGGCCGAGTGCGGCATGAGCCTTGCCGAGCGGGGTCTCGGCGTCGCCTCGCAACCCGGAAAGCCGCGCCATGAGGTTTGCATCCGGAGCGGCCAGGAGAAGCGTGGCGAGCAGCGCGTACTCATCCGCGCGTGCGCTGTTCACGTCGTTGACGGCAGCATCTTCTACGCCGGGAACCAGAGCGTCAGCTCCGAACGACGTGCCGATTGCCTCCTCCAGGCGCAAGTCTGGGTTCATCTACTGACCTCGACCGTGCCCCTCAACGAGTGGGTAAAGTGAATACTAGTGCCCCGCCCGGCAATTGCAACAGCGACTGTGCCAAAATGGCAACAAATCCAGATCAGCGCGGCATGGCGCCGCCATGGCGTCGCTGGCGATCGATCGGCGATGATTCCGCGGCGCCGGCGCCTTCGTCGCGGTCGATGGCGGTCCCGGCGCCGTCGGCCGAAGGAGATTCGGGGTTTGCCGGTTCGATCGAACTGTCCGGCGTGACAGAATCCGACCCATCGGCTGAGGCGTTCACGCCCTCGTCCGCCAAAACGGCGCTGGTCGCTGGCGCCTTCTCCGGCGCCTGCGAAGCCATGGCGGCGGGTGCCGGATCGGTCGGGTTGCCGCCGTTCGACAGGAAATCCACGACAGCTTCGCTGGATGCTTTCAAGGGGCCGAATCCCGCCATGGATCCAGGGCTGTTGAAGTCCCAGGCATATTCGGAAGGCCCGATATGATCACGAATTGCCGGATCGAGCGACCACATCTTGCGCAATGCGGCGCGCTTCAACATTTTGGGCACGCCTTTGCGCAGGAAGGCTGAGAGATCGCTTTGAGCGGTCAGATCCTCGAGGCGAGGGAGGGGCTCGGCGGGCTCGGCGGCCTCCGGCTCGACAATTGCTGGTGCAAGCTGCTCACCAGTATCGGCTGGCGCCGCAACTTCGTCAGGCGAAAGCTGATCGTTCTGCGGCCCCGCAGTCGAACTGTAACGCGCCGCCTGTTTCAGGCGCGACCAGCGGGCGAAGACATTGTCGCGTCCCGCGCTCATTCGGCATCATCCGTCGTTCCGGAACGAGGACCGCGCCTCGCCAGGGCATCAGGGTCCGCCCGATCGCGCTTGCGCTTGATGAAAGGACGCTCGACGTGATGCGTCTCGACAAAGGCGGCCAGCCATTGCTGAAGCTCGATCGGCATCGGCACGGCCTCGATGATGTCGGGGCCAGCCTCGGTCAGCGACTCGCCCTCGAAAGGGTCAGCGGTCACCAGGTGCAGCACAACTCCGGGTGGAGCATCGCTCGACCGGAGCGCGATCCACAGGCTAGGCCGCCCCGAACGGAGGTTGTCCCGGTACATGCCCGTGTCGCACCCGAAGAGCTCAAGCTTGAAAGTTCCGGCATAGAAGCGCGTCACGCCGTCTGATTCGTGCAGCACCGACCATGGCGCCGCGCTCGGCGCGCCCGCCAGCACGGCCACGGGAACCCAGACATGGTCGATCCACGGGTTGTCCAGAGCCCGTCGCTCGACGATCACCCCGACTTCCGCCGTCTCCCGCACCATGGCACCAATCCTCCTAGTTCACCGTCCCTGGGGCGCGAAACGGCAGGCCTGCGACAAGGTTCTGCGGCTTCATGCGGATCGTTCGGTCAGGGGTCATGGCAATTATGAGCCAGACGGGCCTGGCGCCCACCTGCGGCAGTACTTCGCCTGTGTCGGAGAAGGTGAGCCGGAACAGTGCAATCACGCGCTGTGCAGCCTCCGGGTCAAGTTCATCGCCGGCCCAGAGCGTGTTGCCGATGCGGGTCGCTTCGGCGTCGAGGCCGACGAACCAGGCCCAGTCCTGGTCCTCGATCCGCTCCACCGGCTCGATCTCCACGTCCACCGCAAGTAGATGGCGAACCCAGATCTCCATTGCGGTGGCAAGGCCGCGCCGGGTCGGACTGCGCGCGCTGCCCAGCTTGAGCACCATATCGAAAGCGTCGCTCCTGGCAAAGTAACTCTCGGAATTGTTCTCGTCGAGTATCTCCAGTTCCGTGACAGCTGGGCCACCAAGCATGCCGAGGAGCGGCGAGGCATGGCGGTTCTGTTCATGCAGTTCAATGGTTTCGGCATCGGCGAGAAGCACCGTCCCCTCGTGGGACGTCACCCGTTGTGGCCGATAAAACAGCTCAGCGGCTCGCACGACGCAGGCGTCGTGCTGACCATCCAGCGCATTGCGCAGGACGACCTGCGCAAGCTGGTTCATGAACAGCGGCGGGATATTTTCGGCCGAGCCGCGCGCCAGCGCGAGATATGCGGCCTCGAGCGAGGGAGCGGCCAGCACATGGTCGCGAAAGGCGATCATGAACTCCCAGTTCTCGCGCGCATCCGGATCCTCCAAGGCGGCGATCTCCTGCTTGGCGACCGGCCGGCGCGGATGATGCATCAAAAGTTCGTGATGCAGGCGCAACTCCGCCGGGCAGGCCGTTTCGGGGGGAAGAAGCTCTGGCCGCGCAAAATATGCCTTCAGAAAGGAGTCGGTCACTAGCAGGCGCCCGGCCTCATCCCTGTCGAGAAGGTGATGACCTGAGGAAACCCAGAAATCCTTCACTTCTGCCTCCCGGCCAATGCAAGGAGATCGAACTTTTCCGTCGACGCGTCCTCGCCCTCGATTTCGACAAAGCGGAATGCCGTTGCCGGCTCCAGCCGGCTCGCCTTGCGATGCAGGGTGCGGAAACACTCCCGGGTGCGGGTCTGTTCGCTGGTGCGGTTGACCCCTATCAGCGTGTTTGGCGGGTGGTCGCACAGCGATTGCGCGAAGGCTATCTCCTCTTCGGCGGCGGCCCGCGCCGTTTCGATGTCTGGCGCACCGCATCGCACCACAAGCTGCTCGGCCAGCCGATCGACGGCGGCCGCGCGATCAAGCGCGGTCGCGTCGGTGACCACGACGAGGGTGGACCAGCCGAAGCTGTCAATGCCGAGGAACCCGGCGCGGAACGCCTGTCGTTCCTTGCCGGAAAGCCTGGCCACATCGGCGCCGAAGAACAGGAAGGTGCCGGTCACCGCCCATTCGCCCGGTTCTGCAGCGCGCGAATAGACAAACGTGTCCGATGGATCGAGGCGGATCGTTCGCGGCAGCTTCAAAGCCATGGCGTGCCCGTCATCGGATCGAGCCAGGAGGGCCTGGCAAGCGCCTCGGGCAGGCTTCTTCGCTCGCGAAGCCCGTGAGAGGCCGTGTCGGAAATCAGCAGATCGCCGTTGCCGGCAAGCTCTGCATGCTCATCGCCCTTTCGGGGCAGCCGGTCGAGCCAGCGGCTGGCGATCGAACCGAAGCCGGTATCGCTCCATTCGTGGAATGCGGCCATCAGATGGCGGGAGAAGCTCGCAACGATCTCACCGGCATCGAGCGCCACGAAGCCGAGTTCGTCAAGCGCGCCAAGCAGCGGCCGCAGACCGGGCTCGCCGGCGCGGATGACGGCGGTGCGGATCATGCCGGAGAAGACGATCCAGTCGGGGATTTCGTTCTCCCGTGCCCCTTCCGGCCAGCCCAGGCGGGCGCCGCCGACGAGAACCCCGTCGACGCGAACAGTGTCGGGCCAGTCGAAGGTGATGGGCCGCGACGGCGGAGCATGGACTGCAAGCGCATCGGCAAGTGCGTTCATGCCGGCATAGATCGCGCGACGCGCATCCTCCAGCGGCTCTTCAGGCTCGAGCACCACTGCGAATTCGGCCAGATCGTAGCGGCGCACCCAGGCAAGCGTGCCTGCCCCTTCGTCTGCCGCAATCGCGCAGGCGTGCGCAAAGGCGTCACCGGCCTCTCTCAGCGGCACGAGGCTGTAAGGCGGTGGCAGTTGGAGGTCGCTGACAGAGGGCCGCATAGGCCGATCCATATTTTGATGACGGCGACTGTAATTTCTTTATAATACTTCCAGGCAAGAGGCGCTACCGCGTGGACAAGGAAGATGCCACGGGAGTCGGAATGAGCCTGGACAAACCACGCACGGTCCTGGTCTGCTCGTGCGAGCGGAGCATGCCACGCTTCGGCGCCAGCGTCGCCCGCGGATGCAAGGGCGCACGGGTCGAGGCGGGGGACCAGTTCTGCGGCGCGGAACTCGACCGGGTGCGCAGCGCCCTGAGCGGCGGCGAAGCAGTCACCATCAGCTGCACGCAGCAGGCGCCGCTTTTCGGCGACCTCGCCGAGGAACTCGGTTTCGCAGGCGATCTGGTTTTCGCAAACATTCGCGAGACGGGCGGCTGGTCGCAGGATGCTGCTGCTGCCGGCCCGAAAGCGGCGGCTCTGCTCGCCATGGCGGCCGAACCCGCTTCGCCACCCGCGCTGGTTACGCTTTCGAGCAATGGTGTCGTCCTGGTCTATGGCTGCGACGCCACGGCGATCGATGCGGGCCGGCAACTCGCCGAAAAGCTGGACGTCACTGTGTTGCTTAGCCGTCCGCGCGAAATCGCGCCGCACCGGGTCTGGGATTTTCCCGTCTTGCAGGGAACGATCCGGCAAGCGCGCGGCCATCTTGGCGCCTTCGAGCTGACAGTCGACGATTTCGCGGCGCCCAATCCATCTTCGCGCGATCGGCTTGGCTTTGGGATATCGCGGGATGGAGCGGTCTCGAACGCCGACATCATCCTTGATCTCTCCGGCGGGGCTCCGCTTTTCCCTGCTCATGAATTGCGCGACGGCTACGTGAAGGCCGATCCCGGCGATCGCGCCTCCGTCGCCGTTGCGATCGCAACGGCAGCCGATTTGGTTGGCGAGTTCGACAAGCCGCGCTTCATCGATTTCTCCTCCGATCTGTGCGCCCATTCGAGATCGCGCATCACCGGCTGCACACGGTGCCTCGACCTGTGCCCGACTGGGGCGATAACGCCCGCCGGGAACCACGTCGCGATCGATGCGGAAGTATGCGCCGGCTGCGGCAGCTGCGCGGCGGCATGTCCCACGGGCGCTGCCGCCTACGCCGTGCCGGATGCCGAGTCGCTGCTTCGGCGGCTGCGGACGCTTCTTGTCACCTATCGTGAGGCGGGCGGCCTGGATGCGATTGTGCTTTTCCATGATCTCGGCCATGGCGAGCCGCTGATCGACGCACTTGCCCGCTTCGGAGCGGGTCTGCCCGCAAATGTCCTGCCGGTCGCGGTGAACGAGATAACCCAGTTAGGGATCGAGGCGTGGACCGCGCCGGTCGCCTGGGGCGCTTGCGCCGTAAGGGCGCTGTCGTCGGCCAAGCCAAGGCATGAGCTTACCGGAATTGCCGCAAACATCGCAATCGCCAATCTTTTGAGCCGGTCTCTCGGTTATGGCGCGGAGGTCTGCGGATTGATCGAAGTGGACGATCCCGACATACTCGCCTCGGCGCTCGACCTGATTACTCCAGATGTTGCGTCGCGGCGCCCGGCGGCATTCCTGCCGCTCGGCAAGAAGCGCAGCCTGCTGACGAGCACCATGCTCGAGCTCCATCGAGCCGCGCCGACGCCGGTCGACCGGGTGGCGTTGCCTGCTGCAGCTCCGTTCGGCGGCCTGGACGTCAATGTCGACGGCTGCACGCTCTGCCTCTCTTGTGTCTCGGCCTGTCCAACCGGGGCGCTTTCCGACAGCGAACAGCAGCCGGCCCTGTATTTTTCCGAGAGCGCCTGCGTGCAGTGCGGCCTTTGCGCCGCGACCTGCCCGGAGAAGGTCATCACCTTGACGCCGCAGGTGGATTTCCAGGCATGGGGTGCTCGCAGCCGGGTCGTGAAGCAAGAGGAGCCGTACAACTGCATCCGCTGCGCAAAGCCGTTCGGCACAAGGAGCACCGTCGAGCGGATCGTCGCCAAGCTCGAAGGCAAACATTGGATGTTTGCAGGCGAGAACGCACGGCGGCTCGACCTTGTACGGATGTGCGACAATTGCCGCGTCGATGCGGCGATGAATGAGGGCTTCGATCCTTATGCAGGCCCTGGTCGCTCGCCGCCGCGAACCACTGAAGACTATCTGCGGGAGCGCAAGGCCTCGAGCGACAAGGCGGTCTGAGCCCTCGGTCTGAGCCCTCGCTTTGGACTGCCCCTCGACATAGGTCGGGTGCACCGCCTTGCCGGCGTCAAGCGGAGAGCCGGCTTCGAGGGTTGCAATCAACGCGCAAATAAACGGTTTTAGCAATCAAATCTTCAGCATAGCGTGACATGCTTGCCGCTCGGCTGACCACCGGGTGGCTCGAATGGATGTATGGGAAAGGGGGGCCTCAGGGCCCGTCGATTGGTAGATCGAACGCACCTCGACATGCAGGACGATCCTGCCGTCACGGCGGAAGTTGAGCGACTTCTGGCGCAGCGCACGCGCGACATCCGGCTCAAAGGCGAGATCAAGCGCCTGTTTCAGGCACGTGTCTGGTCGCAAACGGCCAAGATCATCCGCGCCTGGATGACATGGGTGGCGTTCCTGGATGTCCTGACGCTGGCGCTCAACCTGGTGATGCTTCCAAGGTCGATCGCGCTATCCATGCTCTTGCCTGGCGCCATCATCCCTCCCGTCGCTGCAGCCGTGGTCCTTGTCTGGCGAAAACGGCGCCCGTCCTGGGTCCAGGGGGTTTCCCTGATCACAGGCATGTTCCTCATCCTGTTGTCGATCGTATTGGTCGGCGCAAGCGCCGGCGGCGAGTTCTACGAACGGCACTTGAACATCATGCTGTTCGTAGCGATTACCGCCATCATCATCTTCGGCGTCCCTCAGGCATGGACCGTGACGGTCGCGGCTTTGGCTCTCGGTCTCTATCTCGTCTTCCAGGTGCAGAACCCGGGCCTTGAGATTGGCAATGCGGTGGCTGCCACGTTGTTTTTTGCCAGCGGCATTCTCGCTACGGTCGCCGCGCGGCGTACGATGACAATTCTGGCTCAGAAGACTTTTCTGTTCGAGCTTCGAGACCGACACAGGGTTGCCGAACTGGCAGAAGCGAACGATCGGCTGGAGCTTCTGGCGAGAACCGATCCGCTGACCGGCGTCGACAATCGGCGCCGGATGACGGAAACGCTCGACCACGTCTGGGGCGGTGGCGGCAAATGCCCCGGCGGCGCCGCCATGCTGATGTGCGACATCGACGACTTCAAGAAGCTCAACGATCGTCTCGGTCATGCCGAGGGCGATCGTTGCCTCATCGAGGTCGCCCGCTTGATCCGGGAGAACGTGAGGCGCGATCGCGATCATGTTGCGCGCTACGGCGGTGAGGAATTTCTCGTGCTGCTTCCAAGTGTGAACGAGCAGGAGGCCGCCATTGTAGCCGAGCGAATTCGCGAGTGTGTGGAAGCTGCTCGTCTTCCTAATCCTGGATCCCGCGTGTCCCGCTATATCACCCTCAGCATCGGCGTGGCGGTCCAGGCGCCGGACCAGGCCATTTCGCCGGAGCAGCTCCAGCGCCAGGCCGATGAAGCACTCTATGTTGCCAAGCAGACTGGCCGCAATCGGGCGGTGTTCCACAGGCTGGAGTCATCGAGCCTTTTGGGCGCTCGGTCGATGCGGTGATGTCGAAGTTCAGTCGGTGCGTGTCTCGGCCTGAAGAAAGCGGATCAGGGCTGCCCGATCCTCGGCATTGCTGATCGTCTGTTCAGGCATCTTGGTGCCGGGGGTGTAGGCGTTCGGACCCAGCTCGAACAGCTCTGACACGGTTTCCGGTGTCCAGACGATGTCCATTTTCCGGAAAGCGGGCGAATAATGGTAACCCGGCACGGACGCTATCTTGCGCCCGAAAATGCCATGCAGCGTCGGCCCGGCTCGATGGCCATCGTTGGGGTCGAGCGTATGGCAGGCAACGCAGGCGCGAAATACTTCTGCGTCCGGATTGCCTGCGTATCTGGCCATCGGATCGGTCCTGCCTGCTGTAGCGGCTCCAAGGCGCTCGCCCGTCTCGACGTTCCATTCCCGCACCAGATGGTCGGCGCCGCCAGCCAGAAGCGTCTTGCCGCCAGCCGCGAACGCAAGCGACCATACCGCCACGCCGGAGGTGTCGAGCGTGCGGATGGTGGAGAGGCTGATGGCGTCCAGCAACAGGATTCCATCTCCGATGCCGGCGACGGCGAGATAGTTCGCGTCTGGGGTGGCGGCGAGAGCAATCACCGGTTTGCCCAAGACCGGAACTTCCAGCTGCACTTTGCCGCGCCGGTCGAGCAGCCGCAGCTGCCCGTCAGCACCTGCGACGAACAGGCGGTCGCCGGACGCTCTTGCTAGCGCGTTGAGCGGCGTCGGCATGATGGCCCGAAGCGGAGCCGCCCCAGCCTGGCTCGGCCAAAAGATGACTGTCGCGTCATAGCCGGCGCTGACGAGGGTTGCGTCCGCCAAGAAGGCGAGCGCATTGACGTTTGCACGATGGCCTTCGAGGACGCGCGCTGGCCCACCGGCAAGCGGCCAGAGCCGGACGGTGGTGTCCCAGGACGCCGAAGCCAGCATCGATCCGTCGGGTGACAGTTCGAGGTCGGCGACAGGCCCGGTGTGGCCCTCCAGGATGCGGGCCGGCTCGCCTCGACCGATTTGCCAGATCGCGATGCGACCATCCGTACCGGCGCTGGCAAAGCGCCCGTTCGGCAATGCAGCGACGGCAGTTACCTCACCTTCATGAAAGAGCAGCACGTCGCGTGCTTCGCCGGTCTCAAGCGACCAGATGATTGCCTTGGTATCAAAACTGCCGGTTGCCACCGTCTTTCCGTCCGGCGCCACGGAAATCGCCCGCACCGGACCGCCATGCCCGCGCAGTTCCGCACCATGTGCCGTCGCGCCGGCGAGGAAAACAGCAGCGAGCAAAGCTGTTGCGAGCGTCTTATGCATTGCGCATCATACGTTTCCGTGTTCCGCTGGCGGGCAGCGTCTTTGCCGGGGAACAGCATGCGATCGCGACCCGACCAGCCGCACAGTCCAAGCTATTAGAGGCAATCCTATGACTCAAAACATGGAAACCGATGCCTTCAACGTGTCGATGCGCAAGTTCCTGAAGCAGGTCGGCGTCACCTCGCAGCAGGCGATCGAAAAGGCCGTGGCGGATGCGGGACTGAAAGGGCAGGGGCGCCTGACCGTGAGGGCCGTGATCACGGCCGAACGCGCGGGTCTGCACCACGTCGTCGAAGGCGACATCGACCTTGGCTGAACAGGTTCGGCGGTGCGCCCGGCGCTCCATCGACACCCCACATCAATGGAAGAATCGGACCTGCCCGGCCGGGTCGGTGTCATAGCCCGTAAGTTCTGCGGCGCGCTGGGTGAAGCTGTCCTCGGCCATGAGGCGGATCAGCGCCTGGATCGAAGGCTGGAAATAGGTTCGCTGCCGCATCAGCAGATCGAAATTCTCCCACGCCAATGACACGAATTTGAGGCCGGCGGCGCGCGCGGCGGCGCGTGTGGCGATGCCGCAATCGGCCCTGCCGGTCCGGATCGCGGCAGCGAGTTCCGGCCCTGTCAGGCATGGCGGCTCGAGCCGGTTCAACCGCCTCTGGCTGGCGCCGGCGCGGGCGACCAGGACATCCAGCAGCATTTGGGCTCCGGCCCCGACCTGGCGCATCGCGATCTTGGCGCCGCTTTCTAGGACATCGGCCAGGCTGTTGAGCGATCGGGGGTTGCCCGGCGGCAGCAGCAGCCCTTGTTCGCGCCGCGTGAAACCGATCAGCACCGCATCGTGCAGCCGCGGCATGGCGCGCGCGGCCTCCACATTGGGGTCGGCGGCATCACCGTGGAAATGGATCGCCGCAGCGGCAATCTCGCCACGCAAAAGACGCGCAACGCCGCCTGCCGTCCCCTCGGTAAGCGAGGCGAGGCCAGAGCCCGCCTGACGAAGGCTCCATTCAAGCAGGTCGTCCTGGCTGCCGCCGACTATGGGCGGCGGCTCGGGCGCAATCATTCCGTCGGGACGCGCCAATCCCGACAGAACCCACCGGTCGAGCTCGTTACGCGGAAACAGCCATTTGCCCGTCACTTTGCTGCACGGGATGCTGTTTTTGCCGACCAACTCGTAAAGCTTGCGTTCGCCAAGGCGCAAATAGTCTGCGGCTTCTGCAGTCGTCAGCAAATCCATCCTGCAATCTTATGCATATTCCTGCGCAGGTTCAATTGTTTGACGAATGCGGAGTAAATGCAGCAGAAATAGCAGGACGACGCAGCGCAGGTGAAAGGGTATGTCAGAAGGCCTAAATGCATGGCAGCTTATCGCGAGTGGCGACGCGACGCTGATCTCGATAGTGCGGCTTTCGCTGACCATTACCCTGGCCGCCGTTGCAGTTGCGGCCGTCGTGGGACTGCCGCTCGGGGCGTTGCTGGCACTGACCCGTTTTCCGGGACGTTCCGCGCTCGTCGTGCTTGTCAACGGCTTCATGGGCCTGCCGCCCGTAGTCGTCGGCCTGACCGTTTACCTGCTGTTGTCGCGATCAGGGCCGCTCGGCGCGTTCGGCCTGCTGTTCACACCGGCCGCCATGGTCATCGCGCAGGCGCTTCTCGTCCTGCCGATCATCGCGGCTCTGACGCGCCAGACCATCGAGGATTTGTGGCGCGAATATCGCGACGAACTGACGGCGATGGGCGTCGGCCCGACAGGCCGGGTGGCGACGCTCTTGTGGGACAGCCGTTTCAGCCTGATTACCGCAATGCTCGCCGGCTTCGGCCGGGCGGCCGCCGAAGTCGGCACGGTCATGATCGTCGGCGGCAATATCGAGGGCTTTACCCGAACCATGACCACCACGATCGCGCTCGAAACATCAAAGGGAGACCTGCCGCTCGCGATCGGGCTCGGCGTCATCCTGATCGGCCTCATTCTTGCCATTAATGCCGCTGCCTGGGGCCTGCGATTGTGGTCGGAGCAACGGGTGGCTTGATGATGCGGGCCGCGCTAACCGACCTTCCTCTCGTTCTGGACCGGGTCTCGCTCAGCGCCGGCGCCACGACCATGCTCGACCGCCTGAACCTGGCGATTACTCCCGGTGCGCCGACACTGGTGCTCGGTCCCAATGGCGCGGGCAAGACGTCACTGCTTCGGGTTTGCATGGGACTCGCCGCGCCTTCCGCAGGAACTGTGAGCTGGGGTGGGCGCACCGATCGCGGCCTCGGGCGCCGGGCAATGCTGCTCCAGAAACCGGTGATGCTGCGCCGCTCCGTCGCCGCCAACGTGGTTTACGCACTGGCGCAAGCTGGCTGTCCGCGCCATCGTCGCGCGGCACGCACCGAGGAACTTCTCGATCGTGTGGGCCTTCTGGGCCTGGCGGCCCGACCTGCGCGGCGCTTGTCCGGCGGCGAGCAACAGCGCGTGGCGCTTGCCCGCGCACTGGCGCGCGAACCCGAGATCCTGCTGCTCGATGAGCCCACCGCCAGCCTTGATCCCGCTGCAACCCGCCATGTCGAGGAGATCATCCTGATGGCCTCCCAATCGGGTACCAAGATCGTCATGGCTTCGCACGATCTCGGCCAGGTGCGACGGCTCGCGGGAGATGTCGTCTTCCTCGTTTGCGGCCGACTGTGCGAGCACGCCAGCGCCGGTGATTTTTTCGATCGCCCCGCATCCGCAGAAGCTGCCGCCTTTATCCATGGGGAACTCGTGCTTTGACCGCGGAAATGGAGCTTCCAGTGCTGAACCGTCGACTGTTTACCGCAATTGCGATCATTTTGACTTTCCTCGCTTCCAGCGGCGCATCGGCCAGCGCACAGGAACAGTCGATCGTGGTGGCCTCGACGACGTCGACACGGGATTCCGGCCTTTTCGACCACATACTGCCTTTGTTCACCACAAGGACCGGAATCGAGGTGAAGGTGGTCGCGCAGGGAACCGGCCAGGCCCTCGACGCCGGCCGCCGGGGAGACGCAGACGTGGTCTTCGTCCATGCCAGGGAGCAGGAGGAGAAATTCGTCGAGCAAGGTTTTGGCGTGAAACGCTTCGATGTGATGTACAATGATTTCGTCCTGATCGGGCCCAGAGGCGACCCGGCCGGCATCAAGGGTTCGCCGGATATCGCAGTCGCCTTGACATCGATCCAGAGCAAAAAAGCTGTTTTTGTTTCCCGCGGCGACAAATCCGGAACCCACTTTGCTGAACTCGGACTCTGGAAGGCGGCAGGTGTCGATATCGCGGCGGTGGGGGACCACTGGTACAAGGAGATAGGGCAGGGCATGGGCGCTGCGCTCAACACAGCCAGCGCCATGGATGCCTATGTGCTTTCCGATCGCGCCACATGGTTGGCGTTCAAGAACCGCGGCGAACTGGAGATCGTGGTCGAAGGCGATAAAAGGCTGTTCAACCAGTACGGTGTCATGCTGGTGAATCCCGCGAGGCACCCGAGCGTCAAGGCTGAACCCGGCCAACGCTTCATAGATTGGCTGATCTCGCCTGAAGGACAGCAGGCGATCGGCGAATACAATATTGACGGCCAGCAACTGTTCTTCCCGAACGCTGAGCAGAAGCGCTCCTGAAGTCGGTTGCAAAGCGGGTTGCATCTGCCCCATCATCGGACATGATGAGAATGCAGCCTTCCGTCGGCGCGCTGACCGGTCTCGAAGCGGCTCTCGCCGCACTCCTCGACGGAGTGGAGCCGGTTGCGCCCACTCTTTTGCCGCTTGACCAGACGCTTGGGAAGATAGGCGCCGCCATGCCGCCCCGGGCACGCGCGCAGCCCATCCGCGACACCGCAAGGACAGATGGCTGGGCGTGCCGCGCGCTCGATCTTGCCGGTGCGTCGGCCTATTCGCCGCTGCCGCTGACGGCAATGCCGGTCTGGATAGAGGCAGGCGGCGCCATGCCGGAGGGATGCGATTGCGTTCTCGATGCCGATCTCATCGATTGCAGCGGCCCGATGCCCCAGGCGCTCGATGAAGCGGCACCGGGCCAGGGCGTGCGACGCGCCGGCGAGGACATGGCGGCGGGCCGACCGCTGATCATTGCAGGGAACAGGCTGTCGGCCGCTGACCTCCTGACAGTGCGAAGCGCAGGGATTGGTGAAATTGCGGTGCGGATGCCGCAGGTGCACCTGATCGATGTCGCCGCCCCGACGAGCGATACTTTCACGGCGCATTTTATCGCCGACCTTGCAAGAGCCTCTGGCGCGACCGTATTCGATATCGAAACGGTTGCGCGCGACGCCAGATCCGTCGCCCAGGCGCTTGGCAATCCAGCCGGCGATTTGATCATCCTGATTGGAGGCACTGGTGCGGGGCGCGCCGACGCTACCGCCGACGCGCTTGCCGCGCGTGGGGCGCTCATCGCCCACAACATAGCGCTACAGCCCGGCCGAACCGCGGCGATCGGACGGCTCGATGCGGTCCCGATCATTGCTCTGCCCGGCGCGCCCGATCAGGCTCTTGCCGCCTTTCTGGCGCTGGTTCAGCCGGCTATCGATCGCCTGACGGACAGGAGCGCCCGGCGACAGACGGTCCTGGCGCTGGAGCGGAAAATCTCGTCCACGGTCGGACTGGCCGAGATCGTCCTGCTGAACCAGCAACAAGACAGATGGCGGCCGCTTGCGATAGGAGATTTTTCGCTGGAGGCGATCCGCCTGGCGGATGCATGGCTTGCCATTCCAGGGGGCAGTGAGGGTTGGGCCGCGGGAACACCTGTCGGCGCCTTTGTGTTCGACGATCCCAGATGAGTCGGTGATGACCAGATCCACCCGCCCAGATACCGGCCAGGAGCATACCGGCCAGGAGCAGTTCCTGACGGTCCTGTCGCGCGACGAGGCGCTCGCCCGTTTCGAGGCGGTGCTATTTCCCAGGACGACCCCGACCGAAGAACTGATGCTGGCGGATGCGCTTGGGCTGCCGCTTGCCGATGATGTCACGGCTCCGATCGACGTGCCGCCCTTCGACCGTTCGAACGTCGATGGTTTTGCCGTGCGCGCCGCCGACATCGCCACCGCGTCGGAGGCGCTTCCTGCCAGGCTCCTGCTCAACCGCGAAACCATCGCCTGCGGTGTCGCCCCGCAAATCCCTGTGCTCGCAGGCACCGCCACCTCGATCGCGACGGGCGGGCCGGTGCCGCGCGGCGCCGATGCCATCGTCATGGTGGAGCACACACACCCAGCCGAAGGCGATGCCATCGAGGTCAGGCGCGGAGCCTCGCCCGGCCAGTTCATCTCGCATGCCGGATCCGACATTGCCCGCGGTGAGGTTCTGCTGCGCGCCGGAACGGTGATCGGCTCGCGTGAAATCGGCATGCTTGCCGCCTGTGGAATTGCGCTGGTGACGGTGGCGCGCAAGCTGCGGGTGGCGGTTTTGTCGACCGGCGACGAACTTGTCCAACCAGGCGACACCCTGCGACCCGCCGGCATTTACGACGCCAATGGCGCAATCGTCAGCGCCGCGATAACCGAAAATGGCGGCCAGGCGAGCTTTCTCGGCGCCTATCCGGATGACGAAGCCACACTCGAAGCCGCCATGCGCGAGGCGCTGGCGGCGCATGACGTGCTGATACTGTCGGGTGGGACGTCCAAGGGCGCGGGTGATGTCAGCCACCGCATCGTGAACCGTCTCGGCGCGCCCGGCATCGTTGCCCATGGCGTGGCGCTGAAGCCGGGAAAGCCGCTTTGCCTCGCCGTCTGCGACGGCAAGCCGGTCGTCGTGCTGCCGGGATTCCCGACTTCGGCCATGTTCACCTTCCATGACATGATCGTACCCGTGCTGCGCCGCATGGCGGGCCTGCCGCCTCGGACCGAAGCGAAGGTCGCTGCAAAGGTCCCACTGCGCATTCAGTCCGAACTCGGCCGCACGGAGTTCGTGATGGTATCGCTGGTCGAGGGTGAGCAGGGGCTGGTCGCCTATCCCACCGGCAAGGGCTCGGGGGCGATAACGTCCTTTGCCCAGGCCGACGGCTTCATCAGCATCGAAGCTCTAGCCGACAATATGCCTGCCGGAAGCGAGGCGTCGGTGACGCTGTTCACCCCGCACGTTCGTGTTCCCGATCTCGTGGTGATCGGCAGCAACTGCACCGGCCTCGATCTTGTCGTGGGCATTCTGTTTCGCGCCGGCCTGACGGTGCGGTCCATCGCGGTCGGCAGCCTGGGCGGCCTGGCCGCGGCCAGGCGAGGCGAGTGCGATATCGCGCCCATCCACCTCTTCGATGCCAAGACGCAAAGCTACAATGCGCCGTTCCTGAGCGAAGGCCTCGAACTCGTGCAGGGATGGCGACGCATGCAGGGCATCGTCTACCGCCCGGGCGACCTGCGCTTCCAGGGGACCGACCCAGAGGAGGCGGTGCGAGCCGCACTCGCCGATCCCAATTGCATGATGGTCAACCGCAACCAGGGCTCGGGCACGCGCATCCTGATCGACCAACTGCTTGGTGCCGCGCGCCCCGACGGATATTGGAACCAGCCCCGCTCGCACAATGCCGTCGCGGCGGCCGTGGCGCAGAACCGAGCCGACTGGGGCGTCACCATTGCGCCGGTGGCGCGCTCAGCCGGGCTCGGCTTCATTGCGCTGAAGGAAGAGCATTATGATTTCGCGCTGGTCTCTGCCCGCAAACAGCGACCCGCGGTGCAGGCCTTCCTAACCGCGCTCGCTTCGCCTGAATTCAACGAGGCGGTCGAGCGCATGGGTTTTACCCGCCCTGGCCAAGTGTGAGATATCCGGGTTAAGGGTCGGCAAGGTGCCCAACCAGCCATTCGGCCTCGGCAAAATCTTCGACCGTGTTGACATTGAAGAAGGGATCCACCGGCTTGTCCGGCCAGGACTGGGTTGCAACCTTGTAGCGAGCTGTCCACAGGTCGATCTTGCGAACGCCCTCTTCGACCAGTGCATGGCGTAGCGCATCTCGCATCGCCACTTGCCACAGCCCGATGACAGGATGCGTCCGACCCGCTGACATCGCCACCGCCAGATCCGCAGCTTTCGCCATGCGCGCCCGATGCAGCCGTTCGACGAGGTCGCGCGGCAAGAAAGGACAGTCCGCTGCGACGCTGACGATCCATTCGACATCGGGCCTGTTCGCCGCGGTCCAGTCGAGGCCCGCAAGCACGCCGGCAAGCGGGCCCGGATAATTCTCGACCGGGTCGGCGACGACTGGTAGGCGAAAGCGGTCGAAGCGGGCAGGGTCGCCATTGGCGTTCAGCAACAGCCCGTCGCATTGCGGGCTGAGGCGCTCGAGGACACGCTCGAGGATGGTGAGTCCGTCGATCCGACGCATCGATTTGTCGCCACCGCCCATGCGCCGGGCGAGCCCGCCGGCGAGAACGACGCCCAGGGTCGGCACCTTCTCATTCGCCATCGTCGGCTCCCTTGCGTCTGTGACGCGGTGCTTCCTCGTCGACGGAAGCGAGGTCCTGGTCGAAGACGATGCGGTCCGCGCCCGATAGCACGGCGAACCGCTTGCCGCGCGCCCGACCGACCAGCGGGGGGGCGGCCGGGCGCGCCAGAGCTGCTCCCCAGGCGGGGCGCCCCGCGCGCGAGCCGCGGATCGGGATGCCCAGACGAACCGGCGGGG